>JANMDA010000286.1:0-2022 GCA_031376085.1 Chloracidobacterium sp. | reverse complement strand
AGCGGACAGCTGCGCAAAAGCTTGAAACAGTTCCGCCCCGGTGTTTTGGCGTTTTCACCTGATGGCCGCTACCTCGCCGCGTCAACTGGGTTTGGATTGAAGGTTTATGACACTGATACCTATTCGATCCTAAGTGAAGATGATTCAGTCGAACTTCTTGGTTTGATTAATGGAATCTTTACACCAAAGGGACGATTGGCCGTGACTTCAGAAAGCGATATAAGCCTCTACGATCTGCTCGAAGGAAAGTCACTACGTTTGATCACAAAGAAGACATTTCGCGAGTCATATTTTAAGTCCGCTTTCTTGGGCGACGGAATTGCTGTATCGCCCGACGGAACAAAACTGGCCGTAACATTGTCACATGTTGACGTAAAGGATAAATCGTTTACCTCGGCAATTGATATCTTATCGGGCGATGACCTTTCATTCGATCACACAGTTCGTTACTCCGATTTTGGTGGTCTAGGTATTCCGCCCGCGATTGCATGGTCCGCCGACGGTAAATCTCTTTATGCGTCCGGCTCAATTGCAATGCCAAAAAGCCCTCTACGAGAATGGCCTACACCTTTCGACAAATTCTACATGGATCACACTGTATTGCCTTTTCCCGCCGAGTGGCTCTTTCCATGTAAAAACCGCTGTGTGATATTTGCTTCATCCAAACCCCCATTTGGGACAGTCGATTGGATGGCCGATGTGAGGCTTTCTGGAGAAAGACAAGCAAATAACACAGGCTTGGGCAATGATTTGAGTTTGTCTTCAGATGGGACAGAGTTCCAACTCGCATTCTCCGGTGGTCCAACAAGGCCTATGATAGTTGGCCTTGAATTCTCCATAGGTCAACGTCTTTTACGTTCGAATTTTCCACCGAGAGATGATCTTCGAGCTCCAATAACAAAATCACTCTACACGAAAGCACCTCTTCCGAGCACGCCAGGTTTGGAATTCGATTTCAGTGAGCGCTCAAAAGTCAGGCTAAATGGGAAGGTTCTGACCCAGAAATTCATTGATTCGGTGACAATCTCACCAGATAGTCAGAAGTTTATTTTGAGTGCGTTCGACGGGCTTGGTGCATTTGACCGGGAAGGCAAGATGCTGTGGAAGGCTAAACCCTCGTCGCTGGTCGGTTCGGTGAATATCTCCGGAAATGGGCGATATGCGGTTGTCACGATGAGCGATGGAACGATCTGCTGGTATCGGATGACAGATGGCAAGAAATTGCTTACGTTGTTTGTTACGAAGGACTTCAAACGCTGGGTGTTGTGGACGCCTTCGGGGTATTATGATGCATCGCCTGGGGGGGCCGATTTGCTCGGATGGCATGTTAATAACGGTCGCGATCAGGCGGCTGATTTTTTTCCAATCACTCAGTTTCGCAAGGAATTTTATCGACCGGACGTAATCTCGAAAATTTTGGAGACAGGCGACGAATCGAAAGCTCTTGTTGCAGCCAATAAAGAAAGCGGCGGAAAAGTACCAAACATTGCAACGCTCTTTCCGCCCGTCGTCGAGATTGCTTCGCCTTCGGATAGTTCCGAGATCACATCGCAAGACGTGACTGTACGTTTTTCAGTGCGGACGCCTTCGGGTGAGCCGGTTACGCGAGTGAGGGCACTGGTTGACGGCAGGCCTGTGGATGAAAGACAACTCACAATGGACAATGGTTCGGCTACCGGCGTCCGTGAAATGAGAATAAAAGTCCCACCACGCGACAGCGAAGTTTCGATAATCGCTGAAAACAAGTTTACGTCGAGTGTTACGGCCACGATCAGGCTAAAATGGCGTGGAACCGCTCCAGAGGCCGAAGGCGTTGTTATTAAACCGAAACTCTATGTCCTCGCGGTCGGCGTCAGCCAGTATCAAAATGCAGCATATTCGCTCAAATTTGCGGCGAAAGATGCAAAGGACTTTGCCGCGGCCATAAACCTGCAAAACGGACTGCTTTATCGTGACGTGGTTGCAAGGGTTTTATCCGACGAGCACGCGACTAAGGACGAGATTTTGGAAGGCCTCGACTGG
>JANMDA010000267.1:0-2152 GCA_031376085.1 Chloracidobacterium sp. | reverse complement strand
GTGAAAGTAACATCATCCGTTTTTTTTGGACTTGTTTGCTTATTTATCCTGCCAATTTGCGTCGTTTCCCAATCCCCGACCCCGACCGCAATACCTGAAACCGCAAAGAACGAAGCCGACCTAATTCATTTTGGCGATGTCATAGACGTCGATTTTGTCGGCACTCTGGAATACGATTGGCGTGGAACTCTGAAATCCGACGGATTGCTTGACGGCCTTGACGAATTTTTGCCGATCATTGGCCTTTGCCGGGCGGAAACGGACGTTGCAGCCGACCTTGTTCGCGTATATTCGAAAATTCTCCGCGACCCCAAAGTCACTGTAAAAATCGTCGATCGCTCAAACCGAGCCGTCGCCCGACTTGACGGGGCTGTCAAAATGCCGACACGGTTTCGGATTCTGCGGCCGATCCTCTTAAAAGAAATGATCGTAACAGCGGGCGGATTTACAGATGATGTAAGTGGCGAGATCGTAATTTTAAGGCCGTCCGGGCTCAATTGTGTTGAAATGGCGACGGGATCAAATGACCACCAGCCGGGAGTAAAGGGAGCGTCGGGCAACGGCCTTATAACGACGAACATCTTAATTAGCGACTTGTTGTCAGGTAAAGAATCGGCCGATCCGTTAATTTTGAGTGGTGACATAATAACGGTTGGTAAAGCTGTTCCGATATATGTGATTGGTGCGGTAAATAATCCGAGGCCGATATATTCACATTCGGGAATGACCCTTACGCGTGCCATTGCGACGGCCGGAGGCCTTACAAAAGGGGCTGTAGAGCAAAAGATCAGTATCTATCGACGGGAGGGGACAAATTCGACGATTATGCAGATCGATCTGGCAAAGATAAAAAACGGCGAATTAAATGATGTCGATCTGAAACCTTTTGATATAATAGAGGTCACATTTAAAGGTCGTGCCCCGAGAAAGTATTCGCCGGTTATTGCCACGGGCGATAATAAGGTCGGAAACATTTCGGATCTTCCGTTAAGGATCATCGATTGAGGACACTTTTGAATGGGATTTTAGAATTGTGTCAGCTTCTGTGGGTTATGAGCTGAATTGATAAATTGAATGTCAAATAAAAAGAAAACACTTGGCCGCACAATGACGGTCTTTCTCTATCTGATGGTTGTCGGTATTGTGATCGGAACGTTGATCTACATGGAGCAGATCTCGATACTTTACGTTTTAACAACTTTGGCTTTGGTAGTTCTGCTCCTGGTAGTCGGCTTTGCCAATCTGGAAGATGTTGGCCGCGGTGACGAAGAACTTGGCTAATTTGGTATGAAACTGGGTCAGATTTTTATAACAGGGCTTCTTGCTCTTTGCTGTTTAACGGCGAATGGGTTGGGTAATACAGTTGCGTCTGCGATTGTCGCTGCGCCCGTTAAGCCTGATTTTCAGCGTCTTCGCTGGAAGAGTAAAACTATCAAGATCGCGATTTCAAGTTCAGTTACACGGGCTAATTCAAACATTAAGACCGACAGCGATGTTATCGGAGCGATCCGCAGAAGCTTTCAGGCATGGTCCAATGCCACTGCCATTGACATCGAAATTGACTTTTCCGATCGGCAGAATGTAAGTGCGAGCGGCCCTTCGGGTGACGGCGTCAGCCTGATCACGATCGCTCAAACGCAGGAGAATGTCCTGTTTTTTTCCAAGGATGCCGAATCGGCTTCCGCAAAAACACGAATTTTTTATAATCGAAAAGGCTTTATTACTGAGGCCGACATTGTATTAAGTCCATTCCAGCAATTCTCAACCGACGGCACTTTTGGAACCTTCGATCTTCAATCCACTCTGACGCACGAGATCGGGCATATGTTGGGACTTCGTCACTCGGGTGTGTTAGGTGCAACGATGGCCGAGAGTTTTGCAAGGAATGGAGCGATGGGCCTTGTCGATCTCAGCACTCGAACCTTGGCCGAGAGTGATATTGCAGCGATTCGCGAACTATATGGCACAACTTCTGAAAGCGAAGATTGTTGCAGCGTCATAAGCGGCAAACTTGTAACTACGGCCGGCCGGCCGGGTAAAGGTCTTCAGGTCTGGGCCGAGGAATCCGGATCCGGCCGCGTGATGGCACAGGCTGAATCTGCTGCTGACGGAACTTTTCGAATGGGCGGGCTGCAAAGCGGCGAGTATTCAG
>JANMDA010000265.1:0-22144 GCA_031376085.1 Chloracidobacterium sp. | reverse complement strand
CGTTACGCCCAATCGGCGTCAAGGGTCCATTCCCTTTGCTGCCCTCAATGTATTCGAGCCCATCGACGATCCATTCCAAGACCGCTTCATTTGTCGGGTTTGACCCCAACTTTCCTTCACGGGCAGTTGCTGCTACATGCGGCAACTTCGAGCCTTTTCAGAGCGCCGATAACAAGTGCCACGCGTGGCTATCCACCGATTACGGTCGGACGTGGTCTATTTCGCATTTGGATCGTTCATCCTCTGCGCCTGACCCGGTTTGTACTCCGCCGCCCTCGGGAGAGTTTGAAACATGCCAAGCAAAGGACACGATTCACTTTGCTTTTCAAAAAGCTGAGCCGGGTTCGACACCGACTATTTATGCACAATATCGCAATGCTATTTGCTGCATTGACGGCCAGCCGCCAAACCAACGAACGATATTGAGCAAATCATCAAATGGAGGGAGTGACTTCAGCACCCAAAACATGGTTGGGTTTCCGGATGGCATCAGTCAGGGAGTACATGCTTTTTGGGTGTCTCCACAATTTACTAGCTCTCCTAACTCGATCACTATCCTGACGGGCGGTGCTTATCTCTACAGAAGCAGTAATGAATCCCAAACAGATGATGCAGTACAGATAGGTAACGGATATATCTTAGACAACAACCCTCATCAGGATATGCAAACTGTAGTCCCCGAGCCGTATGATGGAACGAACAAAAAAGTTTTCGTTGCGACAGACGGCGGTGTCTATCATACCAACGATCTTACGACGGCGACCGGACTTCATTTCCCACCTCCGCCCAGCGGCACGCCTAGCGCGGGTCCCTCACCTGATGTTACCCCTAGCGGCTGGACAACACTGAACAACGGATTACAGAATACCCAGTATTTCGCCGTAGCGGGAGCGCGAAATGCGTCCGGCATCGATACCATTCTCGGCGGCACTCAGGATAACGGAACTCTGCGCCTGATCGGAACAAGCACGAACGGTGTCAATCTCTTAGGCGGTGATGGCGGAGTTTCCGTTGTCGACACTAACGGAAATGACACTTATTGTTTTGGGCAAACTTCGCGGGGGCAAGGTTGGCGAATTGATAACTGTAACAACGCTACTGCAGCTAATCCAAACTTACATGGGATCACGTGGGAACCAAATGTTCCGGATTTCCGTGATATGACGTCGCTCATAATAGACCCGGATTCTAGCGGTAACAACAACAGTCACAAACGTGCTTTCATGGGAGCACAAAACGTCTGGAGGACGAATGACATCAAGACCCCGGGAGAAGTTGTCCCTAATGTTATTGCCCCAACATGGTTCAAGATCAAAAACACTTGCTGCGAGGTAACTGCAGTGGCAGTGGCGCCTTCTAACTCGAATTACATGTGGGTTGCCGAAAATGGCGTTGGGACAGGAGACCTGTACAGAACCACAAACGCATTGACTGGGAGTACTCCGACTCCAACTTCGACATTTACTGCTACTCCGACCGTTACTGCCACTCCGACTGCTAGTCCCACCCCAACTGCGAGCTTTTGCGATACGATGCCTGTTCTGTCAGCCCTACCCACTTGGGAAAAAGTGGACGACAACATCATCACGGTTGAAAACAACCCGCCGCTGGGCACTCTTCCGCTTCCAAATCGTGAAATAACAAAAATTCTTATCGACCAGAATAGCTCAGATTCGGACAGCAAGGTGTATGTTGCATTTGGCGGATTTACTGACGATAACCTTTGGAGGACCACCGATCACGGTCAAACTTGGCATGACATAACGGGGGGACAGAGTGGATGTCAACCTAACGTTCCACTGGTTGGACTACCATGTGCACCTGTCAGGGCTATTGCCATATATCCGTCTAATAACAATATTCTCTTTGTGGGAACCGAAATCGGAATCTACGTTACGACTAACGGTAATGCGGCGTCACCTTCTTGGCGACCGGTAATGCAAGGACCAGCGCATGTCTCGGTTGATGACCTTGAGTATATCAAAGGAACAAACGTCTTATTGGCTGGCACCTACGGCAAGGGAATATGGTCGCTCAATTTGGGACCGACACTTAACCCTAAAGCCATCAACGACTTCGACGGGGATGGGCGGAGTGATATTGCTGTTGTTCGGGAGGATTCGGCGCATAAGGTTTGGCATTTGCAGGGGTCTTCGGAGAGTTATCGGTCGCAGGAGTTTGGGAACCGGACGGATCAGGCTGCGCCGGCGGACTATGACGGCGATGGGAAGACGGACATTGCTGTGTTCCGTGGATCGGAGCAGAAGTTCTATTGTTTGAAGAGCAGCGACAGCACGGTTGCGGTGACGCAGATCGGTAATAGTTCTTCGGGGGAATCGATCGGCTCTGCCGATTTTGACGGTGACGATCTGGCGGATGAAGCGGTGTTTGATATTTCGACGGGTGACTGGCACGTCGAGCAGTCGGGCAACGGACATCTCGATTTTCATTGGGGAGAGGTGGGCGATACGGCTGTCGCTCTGGATTTCAACACTGATGGGCTGGCTGATTTTGGCGTTTATCACGAAAACAACGGCATGATCACGCTGTCTTATTATGCAGACGGGACGGCTTTCAGCAAACAGTTCGGGTTAGAAGGCGACGTTCCGGTACCGGGCGAATATGACGGCGACAAAGCTATGGACTTGGCCGTCTGGCGTCCCGATGACGACGGCGAAGGAAATGGGTGTTGGTACATTGCTTATGGTGCGAACAACTACGAAGGTTTCGACGCGATCCCTTGGGGCGTGAGCGGCGACATTCCTGTGCCGGGCGATTATGACGGCGACGGGAAAATGGACGTTGCGGTTTGGCGTCCAAGCGACGGCATGTGGCATATGCTCCAGAGCAGCAACGGCTACTATTCCGAAAGGTTCGGAGCGGACGGCGACCTTCCGGTCGGCGTCAAAGCCGTTTACGCTTCGCGGCCGGGAAACAACGGATCGTTTACGCGTGCTCCGTCGTGGGCTGAGCCGAAGAGACGATCACATTCAACGGACTCTCCGCGCACGACGTCTGTGGATTGAAAGGCAGAACCGCCTGCGTTAGCAGGTGGCGTTAATGTTGAGTTCAAATTGGCGTCTACGCCACTCGCTTACGCGAGCGGTTCAGCCTTTGCAGCCCTTACTAACGTGCGGGCTTCTGCGATGAAGCGCGCATTTTTTTGTAGAAATATCTTGTGGTTTCTGCTAGATTGTTTGTTGCTCCTCTGGAAATTTAGGTTTATTGGGCATATTTCCCCTTCGGAAAAATCAAATTCGGGGAAATTGTGCCCCAAATTACTGACCGAGTGTTTTTAAGACTCCGGCATTGGACAATTTTCGTGTGCCGAAATGTTAGAAAGCCCATTTTATTGAGAAAATATGATGTATTCAACCATTGCCCGTCGTTTGTTTGTCACTAAGTTATCTGTTGTGTGCGGATTACTTACTGCGTTTGTCATTTTTGCATCCTTCGGTGCAGAGACCGGCTATGGACAAAACTGTCTACCCGGAAGCCTGACGACCACTTTTATTGATGGTAATGAACAGGCCGGGAACATGTTCGACATTACCGCGATCAATACGGTGGTCATCAACTCATTTGACGAAAACCTATACAGCAATGGCAACATCGAGATCTACTATAAAGCCGGAACGCATGTCGGCTCCGAACAGAATTCTTCTGCGTGGACCTTTATCGGCACTGCGATCGGCGTGATGACAAATGGGCCTGGCGGGCCGACCGCAATTCCGCTTCCGATAAACGTTACGATCCCGGCCGGCCAGACATATGCGTTTTATATCACATATGCCGATCCGATGAATCAGTCCAGATTGGCTTACACGAATGGAACGGCATTGGGTAATGTTTATTCAAGCGACGCGAACATACAGATCAAGGAAGGAACCGGCAAGGCTTATCCTTTTTTGAACAGTTTTTCACCAAGGATCTTTAACGGCAACGTTCATTACAGCGTTGGCGAAAGCTGTCCCGCAGTCACGCCCACGAACACAAATACAAATACAGCAACGCCGACTGCTACCGCTACGGCTACGCCGACAGCGACTTCGGCCGGCACGCCGCCACCTGCTTCTTGCTTGCCAAATACGGTGACGACGACCTTTGCGGGCGGAGCAAATAACAACGGGAACATGTTCGACATCACGGCGATCAACGCTGTGCGTATCGATTCGTTTGACGAAAATCTGCTCAATAATGAGCCGCTTGCGATCTATTACAAGGCTGGCTCGCATGTCGGTTTTGAGAATACTCCAGGCGCTTGGACCTTGGCCGGAACTTACACCGGAGTCGTATCGAATGGCGTCGGAAATCCGACGGCAGTGCCTATACCGGTGAATGTGACAATTCCAGCCGGACAAACTTATGCGTTTTACATCACATATACAACAGGTCAGGGTTCATTGGCTTACACGCCGGGCTCGGTGGTTGGGAACGTCTTTGTAAGCGATGCGAATATTCAGGTAAAGGAAGGCGCGGGCGTGTCATATCCTTTCTCGAACAACTTTAACCCGAGAGTTTTCAACGGCATTGTGCATTATACCGACGGCGGAAACTGTCCGGCCCCTACACCTACAAACACGGCCACTTCCACGCCTACAAATACTCCTTCAAATACTCCGACAAACACGCCGACACCTGTGGACCCGACATGTCTGCCGGGTTCAGCGACGACGACTTTTGCGGGTGGAGCAGCTAATAACGGAAATATGTTCGATATTACCGCCATGAATCCCGTCATCATAGATTCGTTTGACGAGAATCTGCTCAACAATGAGCCGTTGGCGATCTATTACAAGATCGGTTCACATGTTGGATTTGAGAATAATTCGAACGCATGGACACTTATTGGAACGGCCCCAACAGTTAATGCTAACGGTCCCGGAAATCCGACGGCGGTGCCAATCCCGGTCAATATCACTATTGCTGCAGGCCAAACATATGCGTTTTACATTACCTACACGACCGGTCAGGGATCATTGGCTTACACGCCGGGAACGGGTGTCGGGAATGTATATGTGAGCGACGGCAACATTCAGGTCAAGGAAGGAGCCGGAGTTTCTTATCCGTTCTTTAATAACTTTACTCCGAGAGTTTTTAACGGAGTGGTTCATTATTCGAGCGGATCAACTTGTCCATTTAATCCAATGACAACTCAGACAAATACACCCACACCAACGTCAACAGATACTACGACGCCGACTGCAACTGCAACGGATACGCCTACGTCGACGGCCACCGCGACAAATACTGCAACTTTTACGCCGACGAATACTGCGACCAATACACCAACGATCACTGCGACGAGTACACCTACGTTTACAGCCACGAGCACTGCGACAAATACGGCAACTCCAACGGCCACAGCAACAAATACGCCAACAAATACACCGACAAATACGCCAACAGCGGCTCCGACGAGTACAGCCACTAATACTGCAACTCCGACTTTTACACCTACGAGGACAGCTACAAACACGGCAACTCCGTCGAACACGGCTACATTTACGCCAACGCGAACGTCAACAAGCACGCCGACGAATACGCCTACAACTGTTCCGTCGCCGAGTCCGACCTGTGTTTCGGGGCAGCTTTATGACAACGGGCCGCTTGTGACCAATCCGACTGGCGGAGTCGGCGGAGCACCACTAAGTGCTTTGCAGACGAGCCTTGGTTTGAACGTTTACGGATTTAGCGCAGCATCGACGACGACGAATCGATTGGCGGACGACTTTACGGTTCCTGCCGGCGGATGGACGATCAATTCGATCACTTTATTCGGATATCAGACCGGTTCGACGACGACGAGCACATTTAATCTTGCACGCGTCCAGATATGGCGCGGAGCACCGAATGTCGCGGGCAGCGTGCTTGTGTTTGGCGACATGACAACCAATCGATTTGCATCGACGGCATTTACCGGAATTTACCGAGCGACCGATACTGCTCCAACAGGCAACACGCGGCCTATAATGGCAGTCGTTGCTAATATCGGCACGACACTTCCGGCTGGAAATTACTGGATCGACTTCCAGTTAGGCGGAAGCGGAGCGATTGGCCCGTTCGTGCCTCAAGTAACCATGCCCGGACAGGTTAACAAGCCAGGCTCTAACGGATTGCAGTTTACTACGGCTTGGGCATCACTAATTGACACCGGCACCGCAGCGGCAATTCAGGATGTGCCATTCAAGTTAAACGGCCTTGGGGGCTGTGGAACGCCATCACCGACTGCAACTGCGACAAATACTCCAACACGGACGCCTACCTCAACACCGACTTACACGCCGACCGGAACTCCGTCGAGAACGCCGACTGCGACTCCGACCAGTACGGGAACACCGTCATGCACACCGGCTCTTGCACGCACATTTGCCGGCACCGGAACCGGAGCGATAGCGGATGGATTGTCAGGAACTCCGCCGATGTATGGAGCTCCGCGCGTTCTCAGCTTTGCGGTGTCGGGAATGAGAGGCCCTGTAGCCAACATCTCGACGAATGTTACGCTGACACATACATTTGTGGGCGATGTTGATATGATTCTAACTTCGCCGGGCGGCGTTAAGAGTTTCGTCATTGTCAGCCGCATCGGAGTGACAACAACGGGCGGTTTTGGAGACAGTTCCGATTTCTGCGGAATGTATAACTTTACCGATTCGGCAGCGGGAACGAATATCTGGACAGTCGCGAGCGGCCTCGGCACTTTTGGGGCGATCAATCCGGGCAATTACCGAACGACCGTTGCCGGCGGGGCGGGACAAACCAATCCGGCGCCGTTCACCAATTTGACGGCGGCGTTTGCGGCTCTGACCACTGCACAGATCAATGGAACCTGGACGCTCACGATCCGTGACGGAGCGGTCTGTGATACCGGAAACGTTTCGGCTGCGAATCTTGTATTGAAAGGTGCTGCGTGTCCTTAACCTTATTTTCATCCCGCTGTATTTTTGGACGGTCCCGGACCGTCCTTTTTCATGTTAGCGGTCATAAAATGATCCTCAATTGATCAAACGAAAAAAAACTAAAAACAAGATAGAATTTTGAACTGTTTGGTGGTATTATTCGTCGAAGGTTTTTTACCCAACACAATTTGTTGTATTTTGATCTGGCCTGAGCAGATCTTTTCATTGATTCAAAACGCGTTTGATCGGCGCTTAGGAGAATATTGTTTATGAAAATGAGAACAGCTTACAAACTTTTGCTCGCTATTGCTATTGTCGGCGGCATAACCTTTAAAACTTCGGCACAGCAGATCGTCTGGTCGCCGAGCGTCGAAGATCAGGATAGCTATGCTAAAGACAAAGGTGTCTCGCGAGAGGCTTTTCCAAAGGAGTTCAGATTATTCAATTTGAATATTGAGCCCTTGCGAAAACAGTTGTTTTCAATTGCAGCCGGCGATGCCGCGCAAGATTCAGCGGTCATTTCCTTGCCGAACGCCGATGGCGAAATCGAGTGGTTTGAAGTTTATGAAGCCTCGAACTTCGAGCCTGACCTGCAGGCAAGATTTCCCAATATTCGCGCGTATTCGGGGCGCGGGTTGACGGACAAGTTTGCGACTTTAAAATTGAGCATCTCGCCGCAGGGAATCCAGACGATGGTTTTTAGAACGGACAGCGACAACGAATTCATAGAACCATTTTCTGCCGACCATACTGTCTATGCGGTGTTCAGATCGCACCGCAAGAAAGGCGGCCTGCCATGGATGTGCTCGACGGAAGACAGGAATTTGGCTGCGGGGCTGGATATGCAGGTTCAGAATATGAATCTGCCTGAAAGCTCAGCCGGTCAGATCAAGACGATGCGTCTGGCACAGTCATGCAATGCTGAGTATTCGAATTTCTTCGGAGCGACCAGTGCATCGCAGGTAGGTTTGGTCCTGGCCGCTTTTAACGCAACAATTACGCGATCTAACGGCGTTTACGAGCGGGATCTGGGCCTGCACCTCAATCTTATCTCGAATACGACATCAGTAATTTATTACACTCCTTCGACCGATCCTTATTCGACAACTTTGAGCCAGTGGAATCTGCAATTGCAGCAGACTTTGACCTCGGTCATCGGAAGTGCCAATTACGACATCGGCCACATGTTCGGAGCATCGGGCGGCGGCGGAAACGCCGGCTGCATCGGCTGTGTCTGCGTCAATCCTGCAACGTCGAGTTCGCTCGCCAAAGGGTCTGGTATCACATCTCCTGCTGACGGCATTCCGATGGGCGATAATTTTGACATCGATTATGTAGTGCACGAAGTCGGTCACCAGTTGGGTGCGAATCACACATTTTCATTTCAACTCGAAGGCACAGGTGTTAATAAGGAAGTAGGTTCCGGCATTACGATCATGGGTTACGCAGGTATTACTAATCAGGATGCTGCCCCGCACTCTATCGATACATATCATCAGGCGTCTATCGCACAGATACAGTCGAACTTAGCCACGAAAACGTGTCCGCAGACGACAGCGATGACGGCAAATAATCCGCCGACAGTTTCGGCGGGCAGCGATTTCACAATTCCGATCTCGACGGCCTTTGCTCTCACGGGCTCGGCAACCGATCCGCAAGGCGATCCGCTAACCTATAACTGGGAACAAAACGATAATTCGACTGTGTCGGGGAACAGCAGCGTCGCATCTGCGACAAAAACCGGCGGGCCGAACTGGATATCGTTTAACTCGACATCCTCATCGACAAGGCTTTTCCCGAGACTGTCCACGATCCTTGCCGGATTGAATGTTACTCCGACATTGGGCGGCGATGCGATCTGTAATGTCGAGGCACTAAGCTCGGTATCAAGAACGCTGAATTTCAGACTGACGGTGAGGGACAACCGGCCTTATGTAACCGGCTCGACGATCGGCCAGACTCAGTTTGACGATATGGTCGTTACCGTTAGCAATACTTCGGGCCCGTTCTCAGTGACGTCGCCAAACACGAATGTTTCGTGGGCGGGCGGCTCATCGCAGACCGTTACATGGAATGTCAATAACACCACAGCCGCACCGGTGAGCTGTGCGAATGTAAAAATATCGATGTCGACCGATGGCGGTCAGACTTTCCCGAATGTATTGGCTGCAAGCACTGCTAACGATGGTTCACAGGCCGTAACGATCCCTGCCGGAACAACCACGACTGCAAGAATAAAGGTGGAAGCCGTCGGCAACATTTTCTTTGATATTTCAAACACAAACTTTACTGTAACCGGAGCCGTGGCAACACCGACAAATACGCCAACGAATACACCGACAAATACTCCTACCGCCACTAACACGGCGACGTTTACACCGACAGCAACGGCAACGAATACCGCTACGTTTACGCCAACTGCCACGGCAACATCGACTTTTACCGCGACAGCCACGGCAACAAATACTTCAACGCCGACGGAGACTGCTACTTCTACACCGACAAATTCGGCGACGGCGACTTCGACACCGACGAATACGGCCACGCCGACGGACACGCCAACGGCAACCAATACGGCAACGAATACTCCGACGCCGACCAATACGTCTACATTCACACCGACCGCAACTGCTACGGCGACGTTTTCGGCGACCAACACACCGACGGCGACTTTGACGGCGACTAATACCGCAACTGCAACGCCAACGGCGGCCTGCACACCCGCGGTAAATGTTACAGTCACAGGAACCGGAACCGGTGCTATTCCTGATGGCGGTTCAGGCACGCCGCCGGTTTATGGTGCAGCGCGTGTGATCAACTTCCTGGTTTCGGGCATCACAGGGCCGCTTACTTCGGTTTCGAGCAGCCTGACGCTGACCCACAGCTATGTGGGCGATCTGGATATGATATTGAGATCACCCGGCGGAACCGTAAGCTCTGTAACCGTCAGCCGCATCGGTGTGACAACGGCCGGAAGCTTTGGCAGCAGTGCCAATTACAGCGGCACATATAACTTTACCGACGCAGCTACCGGGACAAATATTTGGACAGTAGCTGCCGGGCTCGGAAACACAGGTAATATAGCCGCAGGCAGTTACCGAACAACAGCAGCAGGCGGAACGGGCCAGACAAATCCTGCTCCGGTTACCAATTTAACTGCCGCATTTGCCGGATTGACCAGTGCCCAGATCAACGGAACCTGGACGCTCTCGATCCGTGACGGAGCGGCGGCCGATACGGGAACAGTAACGGCGGCAAGCCTCGTGCTGAGAGGAGCTAATTGTCCGTAATTTCGATATTGCGACTAAGTTGCTAGTAAAACAAAGACCCGTCGTTTAAAACAGCCGGGTTTTTGTGCGTTGCAGATGCATCGGGCAGAAACGCGAGTGTGAACGAGCGTGCGGTTAGCCGTATGCACGCTCGTTCACACTCGCGTTTCCGCCCGTATCATATGCATAGTCAAACTTGCTGTAAACAGGGCGCGTCTTATAAAATGAAAGTTTGCTTCAATAACTATTTATTTAAGAGAGACGACTAAAATGAGCACAGGAACGGAATCAACATCGGCGGGAGCAGCGGCAGCAGGACTTCGCGGGGTCGTGGCAGCACAGAGTTCGATCGGCGACGTCAACGGCGACGAAGGGATCTTAATTTACCAGGGCTATAACATTCATGATCTCGCCGAACACTCCACGTTTGAGGAAGTCATATTCCTGCTCTGGAACGGCCGTTTGCCAAAGGCCGATGAACTCGCCGCGCTGAATGCCGAGATAAGGGCGAATTACGAGATACCGGCTGAGGTTCTAGCTCTCATGAAGCAGTTTCCAAAGGATGCCGATCCGATGGATGTGCTGCGCACAGCGGTTTCTTCGCTCGATTTTTACGATAAGGACGGCCACGGAACTGATCGCGAGCATGCAATGAAGGCCGCGATCAAATTGACGGCCCAGATAGGCACGATCTCCGCCGCCTGTGACCGCATTCGCAACGGCAAGGAAGTTGTGGCTCCCGATCATACGCTGAACATTGCTGAGAATTTTCTTTACATGCTTCGCGGCGAACGGGCTGATGCGGACGAATCTCATATGTTCGATGTGTGCCTGATATTGCATGCCGATCATGAATTAAATGCATCGACATTTACGACGCGAGTCGTCGCCGGAACGCTGGCCGATATGTATGGTTGCGTGACAGCCGGAATTGCAGCTCTTGCAGGGCCGCTGCACGGCGGTGCGAACACCAACGTGATGAAAATGCTCATCGAGATCGGCGACGTAGAAAAGATCGACGCATGGGTCGAAAAAGCGCTCGAAGATAAACGCAAGATCATGGGCATCGGCCACGCTGTTTACAAGACCGAAGACCCGCGTGCGACGTGGCTCCGAAAATATTCGCAGCACATGGCTGAAAAGAAGGGCGAAACGAAATGGTTCGAGATGTCGCAGCGCATCGAGCAATTAATGCACGAGAAAAAAGGAATGTTCCCGAATGTGGATTTTTACTCGGCTTCGACCTATTACCTGATGGACATTCCGCTCGATCTTTACACGCCGATCTTCGCCATCAGCCGCATCTCAGGCTGGACCGGCCACATCCTTGAACAATACGGCAACAACAAACTTATCCGCCCGCGTGCCGAATACATCGGAGCCCGCGATCTGAAATACAAGCCGATCGGCGAGCGATAAAAAGTTTATTGTGTATGCCGCGAAATGGCAGTGTAGTGCTGCCGTTAAAGGATGCATGAGGTAGTTTGGGAAAAACTCAGGCATCCTTTTTTCATTCGATTAGTGTTTCTACAGAAGCGGAGATCTCGACCTGTCCGACGTTTGCAGTTACCATCGGGTCGCCTTCGTTGAACATTATTCGATCAAACAAAAGCGGTGAAACTGAACCGGATACTCCGACAGCTGTAAATCTGAGATTTACCAGGATGCCGTTGCTGTCTATTGGCGTCGGGCCGTACATTACGATTCTCAAAAGGCCCGGTTCGATCGCGTTAAAAACAGCAGTAAGGCCGCGGCTGGCGGTCGATGATACATCAACAGCATTTGCAAGCGGCTGGATCACCGACGGATCATATTTGAGGTCGAACTCGTAAGAGATCACCCCTTTATCCACGACGCCCTCTACGCTTACGGGAACAATAAACTCTTTGTCAATCACAGCCGTAACATGCGGTGCGTTTACAGAAACGCTTCTCTCCAGGCCGCCTCTTTCTGCCAACTGGTAATCACTTATCTTCCTTGCAGCACTCGGTACCCAGTTGCCGGTAACTTCACCGATAAGAAGGCCGATGTAGTCTTCGCCCGTGAGGTTTGTAATCGGACCCGCGTAGCTCCGTGTTGTTGGCGATGCTCCGACAGGAAATGTCGGGCCTGGAGGAACATAAAACTGCCATGAACTGGTGTTTCCAATCGGAGCACCGAGTCCGGCGACAAAGCGGGCGATCAACGCGGCATCGTTTGATGAGAGAGCACCGTTTCCGCTTACGTCGGCCGTTACTTTCTGTATGTCCGTCGTCAGGGTGTTGATGCCGGCGACGTGCTGTGCAATCCGAGCTGCATCGTTCGAGGTGATACTATTCTGTCCCGTTGTCTTTGTCACTCCAATCGTGTAGTTTCCCGCACCGAAGCCGGTCAAAATATACTGTCCGGCGGTTGCTCCCGGAGCGTCCGTCGTCGTGCTGACGCTTGGAAGTCCAGCCGTACTCGCCACCGTCGCGTTCGAAATGAATTTTGGCGGTGAGGCCGCATTTCCGTAAGTGACGGTTCCGGAGATACATGTTGGGGAGCAGCCAGTCGGTGTAAATGATGGCGTCGCGGTATTTGACGGAGTATTTGACGGGGTAAAGGTCGGAGTGAAGGTTGCCGTCGGCGTCGGGGTGAATGTTGCTGTATTAGTCGCTGTCGCTGTAAATGTCGCCGTTGGCGTGAAAGTCGCGGTGGATGTTGCGGTCGAGGTATTTGTTCTCGTTGCCGTCGGCGTAAAGGTGGCCGTGCTGGTTGAAGTTGCTGTCGGTGTATTTGTAGGCGTGTTTACCGGATTGCAAATGTAACTTACAGTGTCGATGCCGATATAGTCCGAGCGGGTGCCGGACGGGCCGCCGTTTTCGACGTAATATCGGAACGCGATACGTCCTTGAGTAGGCGAGCCGAGGCCGTTGACAATCACGGTGAATGCTGTCCAGATGACCGGATAACTGCCAAGACCGGTCGTTAGGTAGTTTGGATTGATGTCGAGCATCAGTGTTGTGAAGTCACCTACATCTGTTGCGGTTATTCCGACATTCGAGCTTGCACCATTGGTGCTCATTCGTATCTGAAGACGGTCAGGGTAAACGGGAGTTACGGTGCGCGTCAAGAATGTGAACTGAGCGCCGTTTTGGAGATTTAGCGGCGGTGAGATGAGCCAGTTGCTGAGCGTTGATACGCCGGTGCCGTTGTCAAAGTCGGCAGCTATGTAAGATGCAGTGAGAGGTGTCGGACTGGCAACAGGGCTTGGCGAATGAGCAGGAAAAGCTCCCGAGTCGCCCTGGAACCAACCACTTAACCCGGGCCCGGGCTGGCTGTTGTTGACCTGGACCCATCCGGCCGCAGGCAGTGTCGTGATGTCGTTAAATCCTTCCGCGAAGCTGCATACCGCCGGAGGTGCCGTCGGTGTCGCAGTTGGTGTGTTTGTCGGCGTCGGTATTGTGCATGTTCCGAGACGGATCAAAACTTCGTTTGAGTTGCGGTTAACGACGGCAAAATCCTGCTTTCCGTCCTTGTTAAAATCACCGATCGCTAACGAACTGGGAGCGGTGCCGACATCGATCTCGGTCGAGCCGCTAAAGCCGCCGATCCCGTCGCCGAGGCGGATCGAGACCGTGTTTGATTTATAGTTGACATCTGCGATGTCCTGCTTGCCGTCGTTATTGAAATCGCCGACTGCTACAGAATTTGGATTAAAGCCCACGCCGATCTCGGTCGAGGTGCTAAATCCTCCGAGGCCATCACCGAGACGGATCGAGACCGTGTCCGAGCTGAAATTGGCGGCGGCAATATCCTGTTTGCCGTCGTTATTGAAATCGCCGACAGCAACGGAAACGGGATTATTTCCAACGCTGATATTCGTCGTGCCGCTAAATCCGCCTAGGCCGTCACCGAGACGGATCGAGACCGTTCCGGGAAGATTATCGTTGGCAGTGGCAAAATCTGGTTTACCGTCATTGTTGAAATCACCAATAGCCACTGAATTTGGATTACCTGTGACACTAACGTTGGTCGTGCCGCTAAAGCCGCCCAGGCCGTCGCCTAGCCGGATCGAGACAGTGCCCGAGGTGTAGTTTGCAACCGCAATGTCTGTTTTACCGTCGTTGTTGAGATCGCCGTCAGCAACGGAAATCGGAAAACTGCCCACGACGACCTCAGTCGTGCCTGTAAAGCCGCCAAGTCCGTCGCCGATGCGAATCGAGACTGTATTCGCAAAAGAGTTCGAGGTGGCTATGTCCTGCTTCCCATCATTATTAAAATCGCTTATGAATACCGAAATCGGGCCGCTATTTACGGGTACATCCGTCGTACTGCTAAAGCCACCAAGTCCGTCTCCGATACGGATCGATACCGTGGTTGAATTGACATTGGCAGCGGCAATATCCTGTTTGCCGTCATTGTTGAAATCGCCGACAGCGACCGAAATCGGAGTGCTGCCTACACCAACGTTTGCAGCATTGCTAAAATTCGCGATGCCCGTACATATCGTTCCGTCCGTCACGGTAAGCTGGAATGTCTTTGTCGCGGTCCCGCCTGGACCGAAAGCTCGGACCGTGACCGTGTAATTTCCGGGAGATATATTTGCGTGTCGAGCATTGGTAACAAGCACGACGCCCGTCACAGGATCGACGGTAAGTTCGCCGACAAAACCAGATGTGGTCGTGGCGCTGATGCTCGTAGTGCTTGTCGGTGCCGCATCGGGCGTGATCGTCGTGTCAGCGCCGAGCGCAACTGACGTATTTGGATAATTGCCAAGCGTTGCTGTCGGTGTATTCACGCTGACCCAACCGGCGTTGACGGTTAAAGCTGCGGCAATGATCAAAAGCGACGTAGGAATGAAAGTGCTAGGCGAAAATTTTTGTATGAACATAATCAAAAATTCTTAAGCTGTGACTTGGGCGAGTATCAATATGTCAAGAAAATCAGGCGTTAATATACTAAGTATATAATATTCGCACTCCGCTGTGAGAAATATTTAATGGGACAGAATAATGAGCGTTGTGTTGGCGAATACGAAACAACTCGATACAACTGTTCGTATTAGTCTCAGCATCTACTGTAAAATAATTGCTGTAAAAATAAGGAGTTGGAATGATCAAAGGATTGTTAGGCATTGGCACGTTGTTTATCGTCATTGTTATCGGCCGCATTGTGATCGTTGCTCAGACAGATATGAAACCACCAGTTGCCAGAAAGGAACCGAAGATTTTGAAGATACATGGTTATGAGATCACCGACAATTACGCGTGGTTGCGCGGTGACAAGGACAAGTTAGACCCGGCCATCAAAACATATCTCGAAGATAACAATAAATACACAGAGTCGTTGATGGGCAAGCATCAGCCATTTGTCGATTCGCTTTATAAGGAAATGCTCGGGCGGATAAAGCAGGACGATACTACGGTGCCTTATAAATACGGCGAGTATTGGTACTTCACAAAGACAGAAGAGGGAAAACAGTATTCGACTTATCTTCGAAGCAAAAACAAAGACGGCAAGGACGCCGAAGTGCTGCTTGATCAAAACGAGATGGCTAAGGGCTTAAAGTATTTTGCGATCGGCGAATTCGATCCGAGCTACGACGGGAATTTTCTTGCTTTTGCAACCGATACTACCGGCTACCGGCAACAGACGCTACAAATAAAAGATCTGAAAACCGGCAAGATGCTCCCGGATAAAATTGAACGCGTGACGTCAGTCGAATGGTCGAATGACGGTAAATATCTCTTTGTCGGACAGGAAGACCCGATCTCAAAACGGTCGGACAAAATATGGCGCCACACTGTCGGAACAGACAAGAATGCGCTGATCTTTGAAGAAAAAGATGTACTTTTTGACTGCGGTGTCAGCCGTTCGCGGGATCGCCAGATGCTGTTTATTAGTTCGCAGGCAAAGACGATGAGGGAATATCGTTACCTTGCGGCAAACGATCCGCTGGGTGAATGGAAGGTCATAACGCCTCGACGTGCAGGCCACGAATATTCGGCTACTTTTGACAGCGGGGAATTTTACATTACGACGAACAAGGATGCTAAGAATTTCAAGGTCGTTCGCACACCGGCAAATGATCCGGGCGAAAAGAACTGGACTGACTTCATTGCTTACAACCCGGCGATCAAGGTCGAGAGCATAAGTTTTTTCAAAGCCCAGGCAGTTGTGTCTGAGATCGAGAACGGGCTCGAATATTTAAGAGTTATTGACCTTGGGAAAAAGCGGGAAGAGAAGCGTATCGAAACATCTGAAAGTGTTTATACAATAAATCTTGCTAACAATCCTGAATATGACACACCATATATTCGTTATACCTACGCGTCGATGATAACGCCGAATTCGACCTTTGAGTTCGACTTCGCAACACGCAAAAGCACGCTTATTAAGCAGCAGGAAATTCCCAGCGGATACGACAAATCGCAATACAAAACAAAACGTGTTTGGGCCGATGCACGCGACGGCGTTAAGGTGCCGATCATCTTAATGATGAAAAAGGGAACTAAGCTCGATGGTTCTGCACCGATGCTGCTTTATGCGTATGGTTCGTATGGGCTTTCGATGACACCGTACTTTTCCGTCGCAACCTTGAGCCTCGTAGATCGCGGAATGATCTACGCAATTGCCCAAATACGCGGCGGCGGTGAGCTTGGCGAGAAATGGCGGCTTGATGGAAGAATGTTCAAGAAGCTGAATACATTTAACGATTTTGTCGACTCGGCGAAATGGCTTGAGGCGAATAAATACACTTCAGCAGACAGGATGGTTATACAGGGCGGGTCGGCAGGCGGATTGCTGATGGGAGCCGTTGTTAATATGTCGCCCGAGACATTTCACGCCGCGATCGCTCAGGTGCCGTTTGTCGATGTGATGAACACGATACTCGACGAAACGCTGCCGCTAACGACAGAGGAATGGATCGAATGGGGAAATCCGCATGAGAAGAAGGCTTGGGATTATATGGTGCAGTATTCCCCTTATGAAAACGTAAAAGCACAAGGTTATCCAAATATGCTGATCGAGGTTTCGCTAAACGACAGTCAGGTGCCTTATTGGGAAGGAGCCAAGCTCACCGCAAAGATACGCGAAATGAAAACTAACGACAACGTCATTCTGCTCAAAACAAACTTGGGCGCGGGCCACGGCGGCGCCTCAGGGCGTTATGACAGGTTGAAAGAGGTCGCGTTTGAATATGCGTATGCGTTGACGCAGGTTGGCATAACAAAATAATTAACGTTTGAATAGCAATGAGAGGGAGCGATGCCGGTTGGAACGGCATCGCTCTTTTTCATTCAATCTGACATGTATAACCGGTCAGATTGACTGAATCGAATTCACACTCATCATTCCTTGCCGTTCGGCATTCTCGCAAAAGCCATATATATACAGGCTAATTCATATTTAGCTCCTGTGGCACGGCCATTGCCAAATAGGTCGCGGCGGAGACCCGCCTGAACATTAGAGAAGTCTCTACATCACAGGAGAATTTATGATTAATGAACAACGCAACAGAGTAATGACATCGCTTCTAGTGGGGACATTACTTTTCCCCACGTTGGCATTTGGCCAAACGACACAGAAAAACGATTTGGCCGTGACGGCAGCCGTCAAAACATCGACGCCGTCTTATTCAGATTATTTGATAGAGATTTCCGCCGGATATACTACCGGAAATGACTATGCGAAAGAATCGCAGGCGATCACGAATATCCTATCGTCGGGCACAGCCAAAAACCCTGTCCTGATCGATAATCAGGGTTATGCACGCGACATGGTGCTTCAGGCCGTCGCTGCCCGACTTGCAGAAGCACCGCAGGGCAAAAAACTTTACCGCGTAAACTGGAACGCACTGTTCTCGTCGGATAAAAACCAAAATGAGATCGATGTTGCTCTTACGGGGATTGTTAAATATGCCGAAGCTTCGAAAGCCAAGACAGCTATCTATCTTGACGATATAGCAAGTTTTTCTTCTGAGTCGCCGGTTCTCGGCGCACACGTTGCAGCAATTTTATATAACGCACTTTCGCAGGGGAAAATTCAGATACTTAGTGCGTCTGATGCTAACAGTTTTGAGAGACAGATCGCAGGCGATAGCAAACTGAGTTCGCGATTCCAAAGAATAGATCTAATAAAAGATGGTGATGGATTTGTCGGCGACAAGCTTTCGCCGGACTTGAGAGCAATGGTTTCGGCAGGCGAGAACAAGATCGTAAAGGTCATTCTCCAGTCGGACGATATCAACAATCCGCAGTTGCTGGCCGTACTCAAACACAACGGCGTTGTGATCGGCGACCGCGCGGCTTCTCTCAATATTCTCGTTATCGATCTTCCGGTTCGCGTTGCGGAGGAGATCGCAGCGGTCTCGTCGGCCAAGCATCTTTCGATCGACAAGAAACTAGAGTCTTTAGGCCATGTTGAGACAACGACCGGTGTTTCGCTTGTTCGCACACAGACAAATACCTTTGTCAACGCATTGGGGGTAACGATCTCGACTACATATCAACTCGACGGCACGGCTGTTGGAGTGGCTGTTATGGATTCAGGGATTTACAAACAGCACCATATGTTTATGGACGCGGCCGGAAACGACCGTGTCGTCAAGAGTGTTAATTTTGCCGGTGATGCTGCTACCGTAAACTATGATCCTTACGGCCACGGATCGCACGTTGCCGGGATCGTGGCAGGAAGCAGCGGAAGATCAGGTGAATTTGCTGCATATCGAAACATGGCACCGAACGTTAAACTGATCAACGTCCGAGTTCTGGACGAGCGAGGAACAGGAACAACAGCAGGAATGCTTCAGGGAATCGAATGGATCCTGGCAAATCGTGCGTCTTCCAACATCAAGGTTGTTAACATGAGCCTCGGAACACCGGCGATCGAAACATATCGAAATGATCCTCTTTGCCGTGCGGCCCGCAAGCTTGTAGATGCCGGTATTGTCGTTGTCGCAGCCGCCGGTAATAACGGAAAAAACGAGGCTGGAGAGAAACTGTACGGTGCGATCCACTCGCCGGGCAATGAGCCGTCGGTAATAACCGTCGGAGCTGCTAATACGTTTCAAACGGATGCTCGTAACGACGATAACGTAACATCATTCAGTTCGCGCGGGCCGACCCGTTCGTACTACACGAATGCAGACGGAACGCAAAAGTATGATCACCTGATTAAGCCAGATCTCATTGCTCCGGGTAATAAGATCGTGTCCGCAGTCGGCAAGAATTGTGATATTCTCCGCAGTCATCCGGAACTGAAAGTTACCACTACTGGAGCTGACGACGTTACGCTTATGCAAATGTCGGGAACATCAATGTCCACGCCCGTTGTTTCAGGAACCGCAGCTCTGCTTATGCAGATCAATCCGAAACTGACGCCGAATATGGTGAAAATGCTGCTCGAATATACCGCTCAGCAGGTAGCCGGATTTAACGTGCTCGAACAGGGCGCCGGTGAACTCAATGTCGAAGGAGCAGTGAGAATCGCAAAGATGATCCGTCAGGATCTGGGAAACTCGCCGACGGTAGGAACCAATTTGCTTACGACAAGCACGATTCCTACACATGTTTCTGCTATCGCAGGAACGCGGTTCCAGTGGTCGGGCGGCATTCAGCCGAACTACGGAGCGATAACCGGCACCAACCTGATCATGAAATATCAGGGTATCTATGGACTAGGAATTCTGGTCGGTGACGGAATACTCGTAGGTGACGGCATACTGGTCGGCGACGGAATACTAGTCGGCGACGGCATCCTGGTCGGTGACGGCATTCTGGTCGGCGATGGCGGAATACTCGCCGATGGAGCTGCTCCCAACGGATACCAGGTGATAGCCAGAGGTTCGTCGATCGGAGGGTCAAGCCTGTTGTTTGGCGATTCATCGCAGATGACCAATTACGGCACTTTTGCCAATGGCATACTTGTCAGCGACGGCATACTGGTCGGTGACGGAATATTGGTAGGTGACGGTATTTTGGTTGGGGACAGCATATTTTAACCTAATCTTGGATTTCCCTTCAGGGGTGGTGACCTGGAAGGGATGGTGGCGGAAAAAGGCGAGAGCAGAAATGCTTCCGCCTTTTTTCGTTATGATAATAAATACGCAGGCGGTTCTGACCTGATTCAAGCTGAACTACTATCGTATGAAGATTTATGTTGAAAAAAAACAAAGTTTAACGGATAATGTATATGGCCGATGAACCAACGGCTTTCCCTTAAACTCAGTTTCGATATTACTCCGCATGTGCCCCGCATTTGTCGCCTGACCTAGCCAGGATGATAGCCAAAGAGAACAAGATAAACCTTTTCCTGCTTTTGTCCGCCCCATTTGCGCTTGCCGCGATGGCTTGGGCGATCGCCGGAATACCGCTTGAAAAGATAAATGCAGGTGTGATAACGCTTGCGGTACTTACCGTTTTTTGCAGTTGTTATCTGCGAATACAGCTTCCGCGCGTCAACATTCATCTTACTATCTCGGACGGGCTGATAATACTCTCAATGCTGATGTATGGCGGTGAGATCTCGCTTATGATAGCGGTGATCGAGACGACGTTCGCTTCAATAAATCTCTGGCGAAAAGGCGTTGCGATCAAACCCCGGACGATGGCCGCGAATGTGCTTATCGCTGCAATAGCAGTGTTTGTCGCATCACATGCGGTATCGTTGGTTTTTGGCCCGACCGGTATAATTCTCCAGCGCGGCGACCCAACCAGCCTCGTCTGGCTTATCGGATTAATGGCGCTTTCATTGTTCGTTGTTAACTCGGTGCTGGTTGCGATGTTCTCGGCCGTAAAAAACGACCGGTCGTTTTGGGAAGTCTGGACCGAGAATTGTGTCGATGCATTGATCATGTATGCGACCGGCGGAGTTGTTGCCGGCATTATTCTAAAGGCGCTCGAGCAGATAAATCTGTTTCTATTCGCTGCTGTCGTTGGATTTTTCGGGATCATATATCTCACATTTCGCCGATTCGTCGAGGACGTTAAAAAAACGGTCGAAAAGGCGAAAGAGGCCGAACGCGTGCGGGCAGAGGAGGCCGAAAATCACATCGGCGAACTCCAACATTATGTTGCCGAGCTTGAGCGAAGCAGCGGAGCACTTCAGGAAAGCCATGAAAATTTCCGTCACGCGGCTTATCACGACGCTCTGACCGGACTGCCCAACCGTAACTATTTTATCGACACCCTAAAGGAACTTCTCCAGGAAACCCGCGACAATTCCGAAAGCAATTTTGCCGTCCTCTTCCTTGACCTGAAAAGCTTCAAAACGATTAACGACAGCCTGGGCCATTCTTTAGGCGACCGGCTTATCAAGAAGGTCGGAAAGCGGCTGTCGGGCATGGTGCGTGAAGCCGACATGGTCGGCCGTTTCGGCGGCGACAAATTCGGCATTATCCTCACCGATCTCTTGAGCAAAGAAGAGGCGACGGGCTTTGCCGACCGTTTGGCAAGGCGACTTGCCGAGCCATATACGCTCGACAACCGTCAGGTTTTCACCAGTGCCAAGATCGGTATTGCTTACGGCAATTCAAAATATCCTGAGGCCGAAGACATCTTACGCGATGCCGACATCGCCATGTATTACGCCAAGGATAACGAAGAAAATTATGTTATCTTTGACCAAAAGATGCACATCCGTGCGGTAACGCGTCTGCAGCTCGAAACCGATCTGCGGTTTGCTATCGAGCGGAACGAATTTGAGCTTTACTATCAGCCAATAATTCGTCTCGACGACGCATCGTTGACCGGTTTTGAGGCGCTTGTTCGTTGGAATCATCCTCTGCGCGGCCTGGTGCCGCACTACGAATTTATGCCCATCAGCGTGAGTACCGGGCTCATCATACCGATGACCGTGCAGATACTGCACTCGGCCTGCACGCAGATCGTGAAGTGGCAGAAAAGTTCACCATCCGGCAAGCCGCTAAGCATCGCGGTAAATCTTTCCGGCAAGCATTTCGGCCATCCGGCACTCGTCGAGCAGATCAAGACCGTGATCTCCGAAACCGGA
>JANMDA010000262.1:0-2131 GCA_031376085.1 Chloracidobacterium sp. | reverse complement strand
CGACCAAGGGCAATCTTAAGCAGATCGAACAGGAACGAGCTGCTCTATTAAAGAGAGCGGCAGCAGATAAAGCAACCGCTGAGGCACAGCGCGACCAGATGGCGAGCATCACTCTCGAATTCGAACGCAAGGCCGGCGATCATGGAACGCTTTTCGGGTCCGTCACTTCGATGGATGTTGCCGAAGCCCTTCAGGCAAAAGGTTACGAGATCGACCGCCGCAAGATCGTTCTCAAAGACGCAATCAAGGAAACCGGCGAATATACGGTCAATGTTAAGCTTTATCGTGACGTAATATTGGCGGTACCTGTGACCGTAAGTGCGGAAGGCGGCGAAATGCCTGAGAAGCCCGCCAAAGAGAAAAAGGCGAAAAAGGAAGCGAAGCCTGAAGAAGTAAAGGCCGAAGCACCGGCTGAGGAAACGGCTCCGACAGTCGAAGAATCTCCGGCCGAAACGGAAGAGCCAACTCCGCTGGAATAAGTTAAACCACGAAATTACACTAAAAAGGACACGAATTTTTTTTGTGTATTTTAATGGCATTTCGTGGTTAATTCTTTTTTGTTATCTGTAAATATCCAATTTATTTGAAGTTATCGACTTTCGATCACGGCCTTTAGACAAGGCCGTTTTTTGTGGCTAAAATTAGCTTCACTCGCACTGAATTTTCAATCAATGGCAAGCGTATTTCCTGACAATCGACGAGAGCAGTATCTCGAAAAGCCGCTACCTTCGAGCGAGGAAAGCGAGCGTGTCATTTTGGGCGCGATATTGCTCGATAACGCGGTTATTGCCGAGGCGGTTGAGCATCTGAAACCCGAAGATTTCTACTCGCCGCTAAACCGGCGTGTTTTTGCGGCGATGATCGCTCTGTTTGAAAAGCAAAAACAGATCGATCCGATCCTGATCGGTGAAGAGCTAAAAAAAGAAGGCTCGTTCGAATCGATTGGCGGCATCTCGACAATTACCAATCTCACATTCGGCCTGCCGCATTTTTCTAAGGTCGAGGAATACATTCGCGTCGTCCGCGACAAATCCGTCATCCGCAATCTGATCCGCACTTGTAATGCAATCACCGGCGAAGCTCTTGCCGAAGAGGACGAGGCCAACGTAATACTCGACAGCGCGGAGCAAAAGATCTTTGAGATCGCCGAGGCTCGAACAAAGCAAAGCTTTTCGCGAATCGCCCCGGTGGCAGATCGAGTTCTCGCCCGTGTAAAAGAACGTGCGGCCGGCGAGGGTACAGGTATTACGGGACTCTCGACAGGTTTTCGCGAAGTCGATGACATGACTTCGGGAATGCAGCGGACCGATCTCATCATCGTTGCCGGCCGTCCTTCGATGGGCAAAACTGCTCTGTGCCTGACCATTGCCCAAAACGCTGCTCTCCATTCGAATGCTGTAGTTGCGTTGTTCTCGCTCGAAATGTCGAAGGAGCAGCTTGTAACTCGTATGCTGTCGAGCGAAGCTCACATTAACGCGCATCGTTTTCGCACGGGCCATTTGATGAGCAACGAATGGGAACGCCTTGCGGGAGCGATCGGCACACTTTCGGATGCCAAGATATTCATCGACGACACGCCCGGCATCTCGGCACTCGAAGTCCGTGCAAAATCTCGCCGTCTTGCTGCGGAACAAAAGCAGCTTGATCTGATCGTCATCGATTATATGCAGTTGATGGGCAGCTCGGGCGGACGACGCAACGAGAATCGCCAACAGGAAGTGTCGCAGATATCACGCGAATTAAAAGGCCTGGCAAAGGAACTGGATGTTCCGGTGCTTGCTCTGTCGCAGCTTTCGCGTGCTCCTGAGGCCCGCAGTCCGCCAAAACCTTTGATGTCGGACCTCCGCGAATCCGGCAGTATCGAGCAGGACGCCGATGTCGTTGCATTTATCTACCGCGAAGACTATTACAAGGAAACCGACGAGAACAAAGGCCTCGCCGAGCTGATCCTCGCCAAGCAGAGAAACGGCCCGACAGGAACAGTAAAGCTTGCTTTCCTAAAAGAATTCACAAGATTTGAAAACTATTTTGGCGGCTAAAAAAAGCAGTCAAAAAACTAGAAAAAAGCACCCAATAGGTATTTAACATAACTTCACAGCGGCAATTATACGCGGAGTTTTTACAACTCGAC
>JANMDA010000259.1:0-3026 GCA_031376085.1 Chloracidobacterium sp. | reverse complement strand
GACGGCTTTTTCTTTTTCGCCTTGCTGCAACCAGACTTGGCAGTTCAGGCATTCACCGTTCCAGCAGAAATCGCCGTAAGAAATATTTTCCATTGCCAGAAACTGAAAACAGCGCAGAAGCGAATTGTTCTCAGGGACGCTGTATTGCGTGCCGCAGATCTCTATATCTATCAGTTTTTCGTACGGAGCAAAAATATCCGGCAATGTCATATAAATTTAATTCTCGTTTAGGTTTGCAGTTCGACGCCTTGCTAGATTATTTTACTGAAAAGGTGTAATTTTGAATAATGGCATTAGTCATTTACACAAAAGCGGGCTGTCCGTATTGTCAGCAGGCTCGAGATCATTACAACGCCGCAGGGACGGTATTTATCGAGTACGACGCGCAAAATGATAAGTCGCGGCAGCGCGAGATGCTCGCGTTTTCGGACGGCGATCCGACTGTGCCGTGCATCGTAAAAGACGGGACGTATATCGGTTCAGGCTGGGGCGATCCGCCCCGTGGCTGAACGGTTCATCCTTGAGAGCCGGCAGTTAGCCGGACGAGACGATTGCGGATTTTAGATTGCGGATTGCGGATTGTCGCATCCGCAAGTATTATGTTGGATTGCGATTTTATAAGTTAACGGTTGCGGTTCCTATGTCGAAAATCCGCAATCCGCAATCTGAAATCCGCAATCCAAAATCGTTATGATTGGTTCGCAAATTAACCAATACAAGATCCTCGAAAAGATCGGCTCGGGCGGCCAGGGAACCGTTTATAAGGCCCTCGACACGAAGCTTAACCGCACCGCCGTCATCAAAGTTCTCCCTGCCGAACTCACTCAAAAAACCGCGAATTTCAAACGTTTCGAGCGTGAGGCTCAGCTTTGCTCGCAGCTCGATCATCCCAATATCTGCACGATCTACGATTTCAGCAGCGACGGCGGTGTTTTTTACATCGCCATGCAGTATGTCGAAGGCAAGAACGTACGCCAACTTGTCGCGGGACGTCCGCTCGACCTGAAAAGTGCTTTGTCGATAGCGATCCAGGTCACAGATGCGCTTGCGTATGCCCATTCAAAAAACATCATTCACCGCGACATAAAGGCCGGAAATGTAATGGTTTCGGATTCGGGGCAGGCGAAGATACTCGATTTCGGCCTTGCGAAACTACTCGAAGACGAGCAGGCCGAAGCAACGCACGGCCTCGACAAAACGCAGATCACGGAGCTCGGCGTTCCATACGGCACGGCAACCTACGCCGCGCCTGAACAGGCAAAAGGCGAACGGGCCGATCATCGCTCGGATATTTTTTCGACCGGCGTTTTGATTTACGAAATGCTGACCGGCATATGGGCTTTTCAGGGCAAGACGGTGATTGACGTCCGGCATCAGGTGCTCTACGGCACACCGAAACCGCTCGCCGATCTGCGCAAAGAGCCGCTGCCGCCTCAGTTACAGCAGATCGTCGACAAAGCTCTGGCAAAGGAGCCCAAGGATCGCTATCAAAAGATCGCAACGATGCGTGACGAACTGCGTGCCGTTCTACAGCAAGTTGCCGGCGCTCAGATCATGCCAGGCGATACGTTCACACCCGGTCACGCCGATGGCAGCGCCGTCAAACGCGTGCTCAATTGGTTTACTGGCAAATCGACGCCGGAAGCAACATCGGTCGGACAGACGCCTTCGGTAGCAAACACGAGCACGCCGTCGTTTGCGCCGGACATTTCGGTCACGGCAACCGGTACGGAAAAAAAGAGTGTTGCGATATTGCCGTTTCAAAATCTGAGCCAGGACCCTGCGTCGAGCTTTTACGAATTCGCTCTCGCCGACGCCGTCATTACCGAGCTTGCACAAATTCGCTCGATCATCGTCCGGCCAAGTTCTGTTATTGCAAAATATCACGGCAAAGAGGTCGATCCGCGTGAAGCGGGCAAGGAGTTGCGTGTTCACGCTGTTCTCTCGGCAGGGTTTCTTCGAGCCGGTGAAAAGCTGCGTGTCACCGCACAGCTTCTCGATGTTCTAAGCGGCGACATTCTCTGGAGCGACCGCATCGATGCCGAAGGCAGCGATATTCTTGCCTTACAAGATGGCATCGCACAGCGAATTCTCGAAGGCCTCAGACTCGAACTCACCGATCTCGAAGCGGAAAAATTAGGCAAACGAGCGACAGAAAACGCGCAGGCGTGGGAAGAATATCTTCGCGGACGAGATAACTTTGGCCGCTTTATCTTTCGCACGATAGACGCCGAAGATTGCGACGCGGCGATGGCTAATTTCAAACGTGCGATCGAACTCGATCCGCACTTTGCTCTCGCATATAGTGGTCTTGGAGCCTGCTACGCCAACCGTGTCTTCAAAGGCCTCGGCGAGCCGGAAGATTACACTTACGCCGAAGCCGCGTTTTCGAAAGCGTTTTTCTACGACCCGAACGTCGTCGAGGCACGCGTGCTGATGGTGATGATCTACATGGGCCGGGGCGAAAAGAAAAAAGCCCGCAGCGAGATCGAGTTGCTCCAAAAGCAGTTTCCAAACGACGCCGCACTATATTTTGTCAAAGGCACGATGCATCGCCTCGATGGCGAATACGAAGAATCGCTGAAATCTTTTGAAAAGCTAGTACGGCTTGATCCAGCCGCACGCGCCGTCGCGTCCTACAACCGTGCCCGGCTTTTTATTTATCAACGCCGCTTTGATGAGGCGCTTGCCGAACTCGACAAGGGTGTCAAAGCCGAGCCAAATCATCCGATGCTAAAGATCTTTCGATCAGGCGTATATTATTATCAGGGAAGATTTGACGAAGCGAACGACCTCATCGCCGGTGTTCTCAAAGAGCATCCGACAATGGACGGCATTCGTCCGCTCGCCGCCGAATTTCTCGCCGGCTCAGGCCGACTCGACGACGCCAGAGCAATGCTGACCGAAGACGCGCTCGCCCTCTCGCGTGCCGACCATGACATGGCCTATTGGGTCGGCTCGACCTACACTCTCCTCGGCGAAAAAGACCTCGCCTTCAAATGGCTCAACAAAGCAATCAAACTCGG
>JANMDA010000236.1:0-2614 GCA_031376085.1 Chloracidobacterium sp. | reverse complement strand
CCACGCCGGACAGACAAAAAGCCTATGAGCTTTTTCGAGAGCTTGAATTTACAAACCTAACGAAGGAATTTGCGGGACAAGGCGTAGTTTCGATGCCGTCTTTTAGCGGCCCCGAATCCTCGGATGGATTGCCTGTAGCCTCAGGCGGATTATTCGATACGCAGCCGATCGCAAACAATTCTGCCATGACGACAGATTACTCCATTATCAATGACCGCGACGGCCTCGATAAATTGATCCGGCGATTGTTTGAGATTGACCGTTGGAGCTATCTCGTCAATGACGCGAACTCAAACGAAAAAGCAAGCTGTTTCAGCAAGGCGGCGCCAAACGGTGTCGGTATCGGGATCGGAAATGGTGAAGCGTTTTATATCGATCTCGAAAATTTCGAAGGAGGCATTGATGCTGGCAAAGGCCCACTAAAGGACATTCTGACCAACGGCTTTCTCGAAAAATCTGCCTACGATGAAAAGCGAAATCTCGGCCCGTTGTTAGGCATGGGCATCCGGCCTGAATCTGTAAAGGATGACATCCTGATCGCCGCATATCTGCTCGAATCGACCCGCGCGAGTTACCCAATACCGTTCATGGCTCAGATCTATGCCGATCTCGATGCCGCGAATGTCATTCCGAGTGATTTCGAAGAAACTGCTTTTCGCACGGCGGAAAATGCAGATTTCATTTCACGCCTTGCTCCGATCCTGACCGCTAAGATCCGCGAGGCCGAACTCGAAAAGGTCTATTACGAGATCGAGTTGCCGCTGATTCCCGTGCTAGCCGACATCGAGCTTGTCGGCATGAAAGTTGATGGCGAAAGCCTAACGACGTTTTCGACATTTATTGCAAAAGAGCTTGAGACGCTGAAAGACAAGATCACAAAGATCGCCGGACGCGAATTTAATATCGGTTCGCCGAAGCAGGTTGGCGAGATCTTCGGCGAGTTAAATATCGAGACTGGCCGCAAAACTGCGACCGGCCAGATCTCGACCGGTCACGACGTGCTTGTGGAACTCGCGGCGACATACGAGATCGCCCAACACATCATAGACTACCGCGAGCTCGACAAACTCCGTGCAACATACGCCGACGCTCTGCCAAAAATGATCGCCGCAGACGGACGCATTCACGGCTGTCTGAATCAAACAGTCGCGGCGACCGGTCGCCTCAGCTCGACTGAGCCGAATCTGCAAAACATTCCGGTTCGCACCGAACTCGGTCAACGCATTCGTCAAGCTTTTATTCCTGAAAAGGGAAACAAACTAATCTCCGCCGACTATTCCCAGCTCGAACTTCGCATCCTCGCGCACATAACACGGGATCCGCGAATGCTTGAAGCGTTCAAAAATAACGAAGACATTCACGCACAGACTGCGAGGCTCGTTTTCGGAGCGACGACTGAAAAGGAGATGAAGGAAAAGCGGCGACTGGCAAAGATCGTCAATTTCGGCATCGCTTACGCGGTCGAGGCTTTTGGCCTGTCGCAGCGTGTCGGTATCAGCCGCTCGGAGGCAAAGCAGGTCATCGCCGATTACTTCGAAACGTACAAAGGCATCCGCGAATACATGGATCGCACACCGATAGAGGCACGCGAAAAAGGCTACATCACTTCCCTTTTTGGACGTCGCCGTTATTTCCCATCGATCAATGACCGCAACTTCGCCGTCCGTTCACGCGCCGAACGCGAAGCCATAAACATGCCGATCCAAGGCACCGCCAGCGACATCGTCAAGATAGCAATGCTTCGCGTAGCCTATGCCCTAAAACGTGAAAAGCTCGAAACAAAAATGATAATGCAAGTCCACGACGAACTCCTCTTCGAATGCCCCGAAGCCGAGGTCGAAGCCGCCAAAGTCCTCATCAAACGCGAAATGGAAGCCGCCGCAACCCTCGACGTGCCGATCATAGTCGAGATAGGCGTCGGAGATAACTGGATGAACGCAAAATAAATTTAGCCACAAAATGCACAAAAGGCGCAAAATATAAGCTCTCTTTTTTGCGATTTTTGTGCTTTTTGTGGCCAAATCATTCTTATGGAAACAGACCGCACAACCATTAAACGCATTCCAAAACGCGGCTCCTATCACCGCGAAACGATCAACTCCATTCTCGACGAAGCCTTCATCTGCCACGTCGGATTTGTCGTTGATGGCCAGCCGTATGTGATCCCGACCGGGTTTGCGCGGATCTGCGACGACCTCTATATTCATGGTTCGTCGGCGAGCAGGATGATGCGATCGCTTGCTGAAGGCGTTGACGTTTGTGTGACGGTGACGTTGATAGATGGCCTTGTGCTTGCTCGTTCGGCGTTTCACCATTCAATGAATTACCGCTCCGTCGTCATACTCGGCAAAGCCGAAATGGTCACGGACGCAGACGAAAAGAACAAAGCTCTAGAAGCTTTTACCGAACATGTCGTCCCTGGCCGCTGGGCAGAAGTTCGATGGCCGACTGAATTGGAGCTAAAGGCAACGACCGTCCTGCGTCTGCCAATCACCGAAGCCTCCGCAAAGATCCGCACCGGCGATCCCGTAGATGACGACGAAGATTATTCAATGGATGTTTGGGCAGGCGTCCTGCCGCTCTCGTTAATACCTGGTGAACCTATCGCAGATGC
>JANMDA010000232.1:0-20624 GCA_031376085.1 Chloracidobacterium sp. | reverse complement strand
CACCTCGACATTGATCGACGACATATCAGCGATCGTCAAAAGTGCTGTCGTTGAAAGACCGGCGACGGCGAATGTCCCTACCTTTGAAGGAATTTCTGCTATGACGCCGTTGATCGGAGCGACCTGCAATGTTTTATCGCGCTGGTTTCGCTGTCCCCGCAAACTGGCTGACTGCTGGTTTGCCCGCGACTGGCTTGATGCAACATTTAGATTCGCTGTGTCTACAGCACGCCGTGAATCGCGAACAGCAACGCTCTGCTGTGCCAGTCTTGACTGCGCATCCTTGATGCTTAAAGTAGATGATTTAAGTCGTGACTGAGCATTACGCAATGCGATCTCGGCTTGATCGACCTTGTCTTTAGCGTCATCGTAGGTTGCTCGTGAGTAGACGTTGTTTTCGAAGAGCTGGGCTGCTCGAGCGAGTTCCCGTTTTTGAACCGCAACGTTTTTTTGTTCGCGGTCGACATCTGCCTGTGCCGCCTCAGCCGCCTGTCTGGCAGAATCTACCGCAACCTGTGAGCCGGTCAACTGCTGTTGTGATTGGGCAAGTTGATTCTGAGCAGCGGTCACCTGTGATTGCGAAATGCGAACTTCATCCTGTGCTCCCTGAAATGCGGCCAGTTGCGCGTCGGTGTTGGATTGGAGCTGATTGGGGTCGAGTTTTACAAGCGGCTCGCCTTTGGTAACATGATCGCCTTCTTTGACGTAGATCTCTTCGATGCGGCCCTGGACCTCACTGGTCAGGTTCATGAACTGGATCGGCCGAACCTCGCCGGATGACGTTACCGTTGAACGTAGCTCTTTACGCGTTTCGATCTTAACAACAGTAACCTCCGGCGTGTCGGAACGTGTCGCAAAAATACTCGCCGTGATAATGAGCGCCAGCAACAGCACGGCACTAATACCAATTATGATCTTACTTTTACGGCTCAATGCCATATTTGTCTTTTCCTCTCATCAATGAAATCTTTATTACTAAAGTATATCGGATCGGAGCAGTTAATTCGCGTCAACCGAATACTACGACGCCATTTTGCCCATTGTTTCAAAAAAGTCCTTGCGATGGCTATTTTCAGGATATCCAGAACCATACTATATAATTTAACGTAAGTTTGCGGTAGAATTAGCATTTACGGACAACGGCTTAGGTTGTAAAATATCAGATACTCGCTCCTGACGACCGGCGGAACAATTAAGCAAATGATCAAATGTCAAACATGCCAAAGTGCTAATCTCGACACCTCGCGATTTTGTGATGAGTGCGGAACGAGACTGGTCCAACCGTCGACTCAGCCGGATTATATTCCGCCGCAAGTCGAACGGCCTGCGCCTCAGACGGCTCACGTTAGTTCCGCAAGCATATCGCCGTTAGCTGTTGAACCTATTACAAATGCGCCGGCGAATGAGTCCGCCGAATTTGGTGCGAAACAACCTCATGCAACCCTTGTGATCGAGCGGGGCGGAACTCCGGGAACTGAGTTTGCGCTTACAAACGATGAATCAATTATCGGCCGTTGGGATGCAGACAATGGTATTTTTCCCGATATTGACCTTGACGCCTTTGACGATGACGCGAAAGTGTCGCGCCGTCACGCACGAATAAGCCGAAACAACGGCTCTTATTTTATAGAGGACCTTGGCTCCACGAACGGCACATATGTAAATCGCGGCAGACGGCTTTTGCCTGGCAATATTCAGATATTGAACGACGGTGATGAAGTGATCGTCGGTAAAACGTTTTTAAGATTTTTGGTGAATCATTAATTAGTGAGAGTTTACTGATGCCTCTGTGCTTAAAATGCGGCTCCGATATCGCCGGGGATGGTTTGGCCTGTCCACGCTGTAGTGCAGAACTCTCTCTTGACCAGATCCAGCCGGAGCCCGATGCAATACATTTTGACAATACTCTCAACATGCCGTTTCCTACTGAATTAAACCCGGATATTGAACAGTTAAATGCACCGGATATAGGCGAAAAGACACTCGAAGATTCAGGTAGCTATAAAGCAGCAGAAATGCATGAGGACACTGATCGAGATGAATCATGGTCATTAGAATTGTCTGCAAGCGATCTCATCATGGAGGCTAATAAGGAAAGCAAAGTTATTACCAATGATATAGGCCCGTCGGATGAAGAACACTTAAGCGAAGTCAATTTGGTCGCCGAAGCCGCAGATATAGAATGCCCTCCTGAGAAAGACAGCAACGAAGCAGCAAAAACATCCGGCCTCAAGGCATTGGTCGAAGGCATAGTCCTGAATTCGCGATACGAGATCGTTCGCAAGATCGGCGGCGGCGGAATGGGGGCTGTCTATCTCGCATATGACCGTAATCTCAATGGTGTTGAGCGTGCCGTTAAGGAGATGATTCAGTCCAGTCTCGAAGAGGAGCAGCAAAAAAAAGCCATCGAAGATTTCAAACGTGAGTCGATGATTCTTTCGACGCTCGATCATCCCTCGATCCCAACCATCTACGATTATTTTTTTGATGAGGCCGAAAGTCGATTTTATCTGGTTATGAAATACATCGGCGGCGGCGACCTTTCATCATGTCTGCGGGCCGCACCCGGCGGACGAATTGATGAGCGAACCATTACTGAATGGGCACTCCAGATCATTGATGTTCTCTCTTATTTACATACATTGCCAACGACGATTGTTTATCGCGATCTGAAACCGTCGAACATAATGCTGGATGATAAAGGCCGTGTGATGCTTATCGATTTCGGTATTGCCCGATCTATCGATCAGGGGCGTGAACAAGGCGTTACTGCCGTCGGAACGATGGGCTATGCTCCCCCTGAGCTGTTCAGCGGTAATGTAGAACCGCGTTCCGATATCTATAGCCTCGGATCGACGATGTTTCATCTTCTGACAGGAGCCGATCCACAAAATAATCCGTTGCTGATATTCGATTTTCAGAAGAATCCGCGTCCACGCCAAATCAATCCGCAGCTTTCAGACCAAATGGAGAGAATATTGATGCGCTCCGTCGAATATAATGCGGATGCCAGATTTTCAAATGCTGCTGAAATGCAACAGATTCTATCTCAGCATCTCGAAAATCTAAAAACAGGCAGCCTGACTTATGGAGTCACTGAAATTCCGGAAGCGGTCAGCCTTGCTAATCAAAATGTTTTTTGCGGATTTTGCGGCCAGCGTATTGTAGCTACAGACCTTTTCTGCGCCTTTTGCGGAGCCAAACAACCGATCGCGCAGCATGGTGTTCACTCCGAGATCTACAGCAGGACAGCCCCGACGGCTAAATTGCTGATCGACGGCACAACCGAGCTTGACGCTCCGGTATTTTCGATTGACAAGATCGACACGCTGCTTGGCCGCAGGGATCCTTTATCAAATATTTTCCCTGAGGTCGATCTGTCAAGATTTGACCCGCAAACCAAAATCTCACGGCGGCATGCTCGAATATGGCGTGATGGCGGCAACTTCTTGGTCGAGGACCTTGGCTCGTCGAACGGAACGATAATTCTGCCCGGCGCAAGCGATTCTTTTCGACTCGATCCGCATCGTCCTCATGCACTAACAAATGGCGACAAGATTAGAATAGGCGACACGACCTTACATTTTTTAGTTGGATGATGGAGAATTGATGTTTCATTTTTATGGAATATGCAGCGCAGCCGGAAGATCTCTTAAATCAAACATTTCAAATGGAAAAACCCGTTGAAGTTTCTGTCATTCAGATGGCCGCACCGTTCTATTTGCGATGCGCGGCGCTTTTTATCGATTATATGCTGCTGTTGCTGATGCCGGTTGCGGTGCTTATTTTTTCAAAATTCTTTGGTGAGAGTGCAGGTGCCGCAGGAATTTCGAGTACTGTTTGGTATTTTGTATTGATCCTTTGGTTGATAAATTTTCTCGCAATTCCTCTTTTTTCCGGACAAACCCTAGGGAAAATGCTAGCAGGAATAACGATCCTCAAAACTGACGGATCACCAGTGCGGCTTAGCAATCTAGTGCGGCGAAATATTCTAGGTTATTTATTGACGATTCTTACACTCGGTCTCGGATTTCTGATCGCGGTGATCTCAAAGAGCGGCCGTTCCCTGCATGACTATATTGGCGGGACGATTGTGGTTCGAGGGCGCAGGAGACATATTTAGATCATGGCTCAATTACTAGTCAATTACCCTGATGGGAGATCCGATAAGTATCCGCTGACGCGCCTAAGAATAACCATTGGACGTTCTGCCCGCAGTGAAGTATGCATACCTGACGCCTTTGCTTCCCGCCTCCATGCAGAGGTCAGGCAGGAAGGCGATTCCTTTTGGCTGCATGATCTCGGTTCGGCAAATGGAACGCGTTACAATGGCCTCCCGGTCAAAGAACCTCTAAGATTACAGGCCGGCGGCGAGATACAGATCGGCGAAACCAAGATCATATTCAGTGACAACGGCCAATCCCCAAAGAGCATTAGTTCAACTTTGATCGCAGATAATACGCATGCCCTCGATCCTTCCAGCACAGTATCTCTGACAAGCCGTAAAAATCCAACGACGGACATTCTCGATTCGTCGCTATCTAGCCGCACCGATCTTTTGGGGCTGATAAGCAAGGTAGGCGTGGCGCTGCTTTCATCGAGTGGGCTGGACGAAACGCTGAATCAGGTAGCATCGCTTGTGTTTCAGGCCGTTCCTGCGGAGCGTGTCATTATTATGCTTCGCGACGAAAAAGCTAAGGAAGGCATGGAGATCAAGGTTGCCCGCCTTCGCGGAGCCGATGAACCGATCAGCGAGGTTCGTATAAGCCGGACAGTAATGAATGAGGTTATCGAGAACGGCAAATCCGTTCTTACATCTGATGCCCAACAGGATCCAAGGTTCGCAAGCCAAACGCTGATACTGCAAGGCATTCGCTCAGTTTTGGCAGTCCCGTTGAGTGTTAATGAATTTGACGTTTTTGGTTTGATCTATGCTGATTCACCGACCCAATCGGCTACCTTTAATTCCGAACACCTTGATATCCTTACCACTCTGGCATCGGTCGCGTCAATTCGTGTCGAAAACGCAAGCCTACTCGACGAACGTATCAACCGTGAACGAATGGAACGCGAGCTCGAACTCGCTACCGAGATACAACAACGTTTTCAACCTTCCGGGCCGCCAGTTATCGAAGGTTATGAATTCCAGGGGATTTCATTTTCTTGTTACGAGATCGGCGGCGATTATTACGATTTTATTCCGGGAACTGACGGCTCGATGATGATCGCGCTTGGCGACGTTTCGGGTAAAGGAACGGCTGCCGCATTGTTGATGTCCAGCCTGCACGCGGCGATTCACGGACAAGTCGCTGCTAAGACACCGCTTGCCGAAGCTATTGTCTCGGTTAACAAATATTTGGCTGATAATACACCTGCCAATCGCTTTGTAACCCTATTCGCGGCCGAGCTTGATCCTATAAGCGGAACATTGCGCTACATCAATGCGGGCCACAATCCGCCGTTGATCGGTCGCTCCAATGGCCAGATCGAACTGCTTTCATCGGGCGGCATGCCGCTGGGAATTATGCCGATGGCTGAGTACGAAGTCGGAGAAATAACACTGAATTCGGGCGATGTTTTGGTCGTTTATTCCGACGGCGTGTCCGAAGCAAATAACCTCGCCGAAGAGGAATTCGGCCTCGACCGTCTGACAGATGTGCTGAAAGCTAATCTTCAGAACACAGCCTCCGGTATCCGAGACAAAGTAGAATCGGCACTGTCTGAATTCACCGGAACTGCTCCCGCCAATGACGATATAACGCTTGTAATCGTCAAAAAGCTCTAATACATGTTAAAACTTGTTGACCGCAGGGCTGTTTTTGCAATAAAATTGTAAAGGCTTGTTTTCACACGCCACCCCGCCATGTCTCCTGAAAAACGTAAAGTCAGCTTAATTTATTTTGTTATAGCTACCCTATTGCTCGTCGGGCTGGTTCCGCTCGTGCTGACGGGTTGGATTTTGTCTGACAAGAGCGGTCGCGAACTGCGTGCAGCTGAAAATCGATATCAAATTCAACTGGTCCAGGAAAAAGCGCGGCATATCGAAATGTTCGGGAAGCGATTTGGAGATCTTGTTTCCAGCATTTCGATCGCTCTCGAATTATCGGATAACGTTGCTCTCGTTTCCTCTGCTCAGACGGAGCAAAAACTAGGCTCGATCCTGCGTGAAAATCCCGACTTGCTTGCTTTATACGTCAAACCGCTGACCGGTGAATCTCTCTCAGTATTTCGCTCTGAAACAATCAGCAAGATGGATGTGGAGTCCATATCCGCACAGGTCAACAAACCAACTGCCGATGAGAAACTTCAGATCGGGAGTCCGCAAAAAATACCCTCAAGCGGCGAGTTTGCGATGGCTTTTGTGTCTAGTGTCGAGATCGCTGGCTCAAATGCTGCCGAGGTCGTAGCGATCGTTTCCTTACGCGACATTAGGCGAAGTATCGTTGGAACACTTCCAACCCGAGAAGAGGATCTGTGGGAATCCGGCTTACCGATCATCTTCGTGGTCGATCAAACCGGTGCGGCAGTTTTTCATCCCGATCAATCACTTGTGTCAGATCGAAGGCCACTCGGCGATCTGAAGATCGTCGGCGAATGGCTCGATGCAGGTGAAAATGTTCAATCCGCTCTCGTCCCTTTCAGTGCCGAATTTCATGGCAAAAAACATGAAATGATCGGAGCCTATTCAACTGTAAACCTCAGTAAAAATACCCAGTTCGGCGTCATCACGATGCAGGATGAAAGCAAGGCCCTTGCGTCGGTGGGCGAAATGCGTGCGCAGACATGGACGATCAGTATGATTTTCGCATTGTGTGCTTTGGTGGTAGGTTTCATAGGCGCCCGATTTATGACCGCTCCGTTGATGAGACTTGTTATCGCAGCGAAAAAGATCGGAGTTGGCGATTTCACAACAAGGGTCGAAACCGGAAACCTCACTGAGATCGGAACACTTGGCGAAACGTTCAACGTAATGACCGACAAGATCGAAGATCAGATCAACAGTCTCGCTAAGGCTGCGCAAGAAAATCATGCCCTTTTTGTCGGCACTGTAAAAGCCCTTGCCACTGCTATCGACGGAAAAGACAAATACACACGCGGCCATTCAGAACGTGTCTCGCGCATTTCGGTTGCCATGGGCAAACGTCTTGGAATGGACGAAAAAGAACTCGAAACACTTCGAATGAGCGCTCTTCTGCATGATGTCGGCAAGATAGCGATCGACGACAGTATTCTCAAAAAACCCGCCGCTTTGACCGATGCAGAATACGAAATAATGAAGACGCATCCGCAGCGTGGCTACAAGATAATGTCGCAAATTCCGGGAATGGATGCCTATCTCCCAGGAATGTATATGCATCACGAAATGGTCAACGGCAAAGGTTATCCACAAGGGCTGACCGGCGACCAGATACCGCTGCAGGCAAAGATCGTTTCCGTTGCCGACACGTTTGACGCGATGACGATCGATCGGCCTTATTCGAAAGGGATGGACTTATCGTCCGCATTAGAGCGGTTGAGAAGCTTTGTCGGTACACGTTATCAAGCGGATTGCGTCGAAGCCCTCGTTGACGCCTGTAACGCCGGCGAAGTAGCAAACGGCATCGTCCGGCAGATGGCTGAAAAACGTGCGGCCGATGAAGAATCCAAAATTCCCGCCCAACTAGTTGCCTGAACTTATGAGTACGGAACAGACACAAGAAATGTGGCAGATCGAGTCTAACGGGCAGATCTTCGATACAAGTTTCGAAGAAATTACATCCTTGATCGATCGTGGTGAACTGCTCCGGATGGACCGCGTTCGCAAGGACGATCTGCGTTGGATCGAGGCCGGAAAAGTGCCTTCGCTGTTGGCTGTGTTCAACGCAAAAGACGGCGACGATCCCGCGAAGCCCGTCATAACCCTAACAAAGCTTGGCTCTCCTGTTATGCCGGACAGCATGTCAGAACTCCCTGCGTCAGCGGGGGGCACGAACGTCGCGCTAAATTCAACGTCTTTTCCACCCGCTCACGCAGGCGGTTCTGACACAGCCGAACAAGTTTGCGTGATGCACGACGATTTTCCGGCGGCTTATGTCTGCAGCACATGCTTTAACAACTTCTGCAAAGCGTGCCCCAAATCCTACGGCGGGACGGTCAAGATCTGCCCTTACTGCGGAGCGATGTGCGAATCGCTTGCGAAAGTTGAAGCGACTAAAACTCAGGCGACAAATTACTCCGCTGCTATGGGCCAGGGCTTTGGCTTCGACGATTTTTTTAGTGCACTAGCGTACCCGTTCAAATTCAAAACCAGCTTGATACTAGGCGCTATTATGTACGCGTTCTTCTCGATCGGGCAAGGTGCGATGGGTTTCGGCGGCATCTTTATGATGGGCGCGGCGCTTGGCAGTTATCTGCTGGCTAACACACTCACCTTCGGCATTCTCTCAAACACGATCGAAAGCTTTGCTCAGGGCAAACTTGACGAAAACTTTATGCCGTCGTTTGACGATTTTTCCGTTTGGGATGACGTCATCCAGCCGTTTTTCCTAAGCATCGGAGTGTGGATCTCGTCGTTTGGCCCATTATTCGTGCTGATGATCGTTAGCGTCTTTTTCGTCGCAAACACGGTGACCAGCGAGATGAATGGTCTGCAATCTGACGCCGCCCGCACTGTCAATCCGGAACTTCCCTACGCGGCAAAGGCGACGCAGCAAAGCCAGGCCGTCCGCGACCTGATCAACCGCACCAACACAGCTCAAAAACAGCGTATCGAGCAAATGGAAAAGGAAGAAGCGGAATCATATGATCTGCAGCCTATTCCCCAACAGCCTCATTCCATAGCTCCAGAAGCAGAAGAACTCAACCGCAAGCTGGCTGCGGGAACTCAGAAAGATGTCTCACTGAATTCTGTAGCTAATGACGCTATGCCAGTCGTTGACGAAAGCGAAGAAGCCGTTATGCGGGCCAACGAATCGATCAAACAAATGCGTCAGGCACAGGCCGAAGCCATCGTTGGCAAATCCTCCGATACCAAAGCCAAAGAACAATCTCAGCTATGGGCAAAGATAGTAGGCTTTGGAGCGATATTCCTGCTTTTTGGCGGCATATGCCTGTTTTGGGGTTTGTTCTATTTCCCTGTGGCATGCGCGGTTGCGGGTTACACGCAATCATTCGCAGCGACGCTTAACCCAACCGTTGGCCTCGACACGATCAAACGGCTTGGATTTGATTACGTCAAAATACTACTGATGAGCCTTGCTGTGTTAATAATGTTCGTATTTGTCTACATCATTCTTAACGTGGTCTTCTCGTCATTTGACATGCTCGGCAACAACATTCCGGCAACAGTCATCGGCAGCATCTTCGGTTTCTATTTCTCAATAGTGTTCTCGTGCGTCCTCGGCTTTGCGATGTTAAAAGCCTCCGACCGTCTCAAACTGCCGTCATAAGATTGGCCACGAACATACACGAAAAGGCACGAAACAAGAATTATTTCTTATTTCGTCGTTTTTTTGTGTTGTTTCGTGGCTAAGTCCTCTGTAGTGTCCCACTGTCCCACTGTACCACCGGTTTTTTTGTCCGGCTTGTCCGGGGTTTGTCCGGCACCATAACCGGACAACGTAAATCACTATGTTTATTGAAGTTACGGTCGTTTTGGGGCTTGTCCGGCGAGTTTTGAAAAAAAACTAAGTGCGCCACAATCTGTCACACATACATTTACTTAATTGCTGCAGACAATGAGGTTACTTTGTATCGTATCATTGAGAGTTTGGCCAACATCGACCGGACAAACTCCGATCTGTCCCACTGTCCCACCGGTTTTTTTTCGCAAAATCGTGCCTCAACTGTCCGACCTAATTTTCAAAAATCTCAAATTGCCATACAGCAATTCCCGCATCACCGTAGCAAATTTCTGTGGGAATTGGAATACCAATTTTCCTGATATGAAGCAATTTTCTCGATTCGACGTAACTTTCCGAATATGACGTGGTTTTCCGACTTAAGTTAAATTAATTTCACACATCAGGCTAAAAGCTCATTTCCTGGCATTCGGATTGAACTTAGCTTGTGTGGAATAGTATTATGATTCGAGAATATGATCAGATTAGCCATAATTATTATTTTCACGGTTTCTCTGTTCGTTTCTGGAATCGCCCAGAATCAATCAGATAAGGATAAAGCCTTTCTGGTCGGGCCGGTTAAAACCGTTCGTTCGAGTGCAGTTAAATCTTCTGGTGAAAAACCAACTGGCAGTGGCTCCAAAAAAGAGGAAGACACTGTAACGTATGACCGCGCCGGAAATGAGATAGAACGCACCATGGTCAGCGATTACGGATTCCCTATCGGCAAGGAAACCCAAACCTATAATTCACAAGGTTTATTGTCAGAAACGATCTATGTAGATGAAAAAGGCATTCTGCAGGACAAAACTGCTTATGTTTATGAGCGAGGCAAGTTGACGCAGATATTGAGTTACGATGCTAAGAATGTATTGCGTCAAAAAACCGTCCGAAGCTATGACGCAAAGGGTAAATTTACCGAGGAAGTTTACTATGATCCAACAACCGCGCGAGCTAAAACGGTATTCGTTTATGAGCTAAATAAAGATAAAGCAACCGAGATGTCTTATTTTTTGATCGACGGGCAAAAGGCCTCAGCGCCATTGGGGCCATGTTTTGGCGGACATCGTGTCGTTTACACATATGATGATAAAGGTAAGGCGCTGACAAAAACCGTTTACGACACAAACGGCACCGTTAAGAAAAGCTGGCAGTACGTTTACAACGACAAAGGACTGTATGCTGAATACACGCAAAAATCACCCGGTTCGACTATTCATCATGTTTTCGTTTACGAATTTGATGCTAAAGACAATTGGATAAAAGAGACCATAACCAGCGAATCGGACATGATGGACAAGACCCTTGACATCATGATGCGTCTCACAAAAAAATCTGAAAAGCCGTCAGCCGAAGAAGAAAAAGTTCTTCGTGATATGCGATTTCGAACAACTGTAACTACCCGCGAGATAAATTATTATTAACTCGCAAGTTGGGCTTATGCTGACAGCTCCTTACGCACTACTTCGGCTGCATAATCAACTTCCTTTTCAGTATTGAAAATGTGCATAGAAAATCTTATACCATTAAATCCAAAAGGGTCATGAGTTGGACGGATGCTGAGTTTATGTTTATCAAGCAACATTCTTACGAACGATTTACGGTCGATCTTTTCAGGCAGAATGCAGGCAAGCATTGGCGATGCAAGCGGCCCGGCAGGAGGGCTGACGATCTTTAGGCTGCTCAGATGTTCTAGCTTCTCAAACAATCTGTTGCGCAGAGACAAATTATGCCTCTCGACATTATCAATACCGACTGACTCGAGATATTCGACAGCTTTGCCCAAACCCAAGATACAAGCCAAATTCAGCGTTCCGCTTCCATCGTTGTAAGTGTTGTATGATGCGTCGAACTGCATCGGGCGAATAAGATTCTGAGCGTCTTTCGATATATATAAAAGTCCTGTACCTTTCGGGCCCATCAGCCATTTATGTCCGCTCGTCGCATAGGCGTGACATCCGAGTTCCTTTACGTTTACCTTGATTGCTCCGGCAGCCTGTGCACCGTCAACAATGCATAAGATGCCCTTTGACCTGGCTAATGCAGATATTTCCACGATCGGCATTCGAAGGCCGGTAGATGAGAACACATGACTGACGGTGATAACTTTCGTGTCCTTCTTAATGGTGTCTTTGATCCTCTGCATGATCGCATCGGCATTATTTTCAGCAGGTGGAATGGTTACCATATCGATGACCGCTCCGTGATACTTGGCAAGATACTGCCAGCCATGCAGGCCGCCGCCGTGCTCATGGTTGGACGCTAGTATTCGGTCGCCGGCTTTTAATCGCAAACCTTGAGCAATGGCATTCATCCCGCTTGTGGTGTTATTGGTGATTACGATCTCACTCAAGTCACAGCCAAGAAATCTCGCAGCGATAGTTCGCGTTTTCTCGGCGAGTTCTTCTGCGCCGAATTTGCCGTAGAACTTTACTGGCAGCGATTCGAAGTCTTCCCATATCCGCATCGATTCTTCAACAGTCTCTCTCCGGCACGGGCCTAATGTTCCCGTATTCAGATACGTCAGGCCGTCAGCAAAAAGGTATTCACTTTTGCCTTTGGTTTGAGCGTTGGTTGTAGAAAAAGGCGCCATCGCATTCAATAGAACGGCTCCGGCTGAGCCCGCCGTAACGGCACCCAAAAACTTTCTCCTGTCATATTTGCTGGATTTCATAATGTAAGTCATTACAATCGCGCTCATTACGAATGTCAATCCGGCAAGTACATTTGGTAAACTCTTTAGCACCGGAAACGTATTATCATGTGATACTGCGGCCAGTTGGAAAATGAATTTTACCGAAACATTAAAACTGGCATTTGCAGCAATTCTGGGCCACAAACTGCGGTCGTTCCTGACATTGCTCGGAATGATCATTGGCGTTACGGCGTTTATGGTCGTGCTGTCGCTGCTGCAAGGGTTTAATGCTTACGTCGATGAAAAGATCGCGGGGATCGGGTCGAATTCATTTACCGTTCGCCGTTTCAGTTTTGAAGATTTTAAGGATACCGATACCATCGCTGCCGCGCAGCGACGAAATAAAGATATAACCATTGACGAGCGCGACTTCATTCGTGAACGTGCGCAACTCATCGACAAGATCGGGATGAAGGCCCCAAGCGGCGGGACAAACCGCGAGGTCAAACGCGGAGATCAATCGCTGCTTGACGTAAATATAATCGGCGCCGAGCCGGTCATCGCCGAGATCGAAAAGCTTGACATCGCCCAAGGCCGGTTCTTTTCCACGATTGAAAATGACAATGCAGTGCGTGTGGCATATATCGGCATGGACATTGCGAATAAGCTCTTTCCGCAAGGCGACGCGGTCGGCGGCGAGATCACGATCCAGGGAATTCCCTATCGCATTATTGGTGTGCAAACGGCAAAAGGCACTGTTTTTGGCCAGCCGCAAGATAATTTTGTCGAAATGCCGATCAAGACCTTTAGCAAGGCATTCGGCGGCCTTGTCCGGCAGCGTGCTCCTTTTTTTGTTGTTACGGCCAAGAACGATAAGGTCTTTAACGATGCGGTAGAAGAGGTAAGAACATTGATGCGCATCAAGCGCAAGTTGGCTTTTGGCGAGAAGGATACTTTTGGAATACTCACGCCCGATGCTATCACCGGCATTCGCGACAGAATTTTGGGGCCGACCTTTCTTGTGATAATTGCCGTCCCGACCATCGCCCTTATTGTCGGGGCTATAGTCATCATGAATATCATGCTCGTTTCTGTCACCGAACGCACCAAAGAGATCGGCATAAGAAAAAGCCTCGGAGCTCGGCAGGCTGACATTCTCAAACAGTTTCTTTTTGAATCGGCAACTTTGTCTGCCATCGGAGGCCTCATTGGCCTTATCATTGCCGAATTGCTAGGCATCGTAATAACTGCATTTGTATTTCAAACTCGTATTCCACTTTGGTCGGCCTTTTTTGCGATCTCGGTTTCGGCCGCTGTGGGAATTTTGGCCGGACTTTTTCCGGCATGGAAAGCCGCGAGGCTCGATCCGATCGAGGCTTTGAGGGCAGATTAAATAAATGGCAATGTTGACCGGCTCATTTTACGAGAATTTCAAGATGGCGTTTGATACGATACGCGGAAATAAGCTGCGCTCGTTTTTGACGATCCTCGGCGTGGTTGTCGGCGTTATTACGGTGATGCTCATCTCATCAATAATCAGCGGCATTAACGTTGCTGTCGAAAAAGAAGTCGAATCGTTCGGAACGAGATCGATCTTTCTTTACAAGATGGATATTGGACTTCGCACCAGTCAGCCCACTCGCGAAGAACGAATGCGAAAGCCTCTGACGATGGACGATGCTGCCGCGATTGCACAAATGCCGAGTATCGAAGTGGCAGTTCCATTTCTCGATATTTCAAATAATTTCTTTGGGCAAAAAATCAATGTTACGGGTAAGAACGGAAAGACTTCGAGTTCAGTGCAGTTACAGGGCACGCTCCCGGAAATGGACAAGGCTCCGGGCGAAGTTCTCGTGGACGGACGTTGGTTTTCGGCCAGCGAGAATGACGCGAAGTCCAACGTCTGCGTCATCGGCGATTTTGTCCGTGAGTCTTACTTCCCTTATGAATCTCCTCTCGGCCAGACTATAGAAATAAGCGGACAGGAGTTTCGCATCATCGGATTGCTGCAAAAACGGGAACAACTTTTTGGTGGAGGCGGAGGAAATAACGACCAAACAAATGTCATCTACATGCCAATGGGAGCTGCGTTACAACTAAAACCTAATGCCGATGACCTGTTTATTTTAGCGGTCGCCCGCGAGGGCCAGCTCGAAAAAGCAAAGGATGCCGTTCAGGACATTCTACGCATCAGGCGTCAGGTAAAATCCGGCTCTCCGAATAATTTTGCGATGGAAACGGCTGCAAGCCTGATAGATCAGTTTTCGGCAATTACAGGCGGCGTGTTTGCAGCAATGTTTGTGATTTCTATGGTCGGGTTGATGATCGGTGGCATTGGCGTCATGAATATTATGCTTGTGTCAGTGACCGAACGAACCCGCGAGATCGGCATCCGCAAAGCTATTGGGGCGAAACAAAGTGATATCCTGCTTCAGTTTTTGATCGAAGCAGCAACTCTTACTGGTTTTGGGGGCCTTATCGGTCTGTTAATCGGTTGGCTGCTAACTCTGATCGTTAAGCTCATCATGCCATCTTATGTTCCGTGGTGGGCACCGATCGCCGGATTCGGCGCAAGTGTAGGCATTGGAATTATTTTCGGGCTGTTCCCGGCGTGGAAAGCAGCCCGGCTTGATCCTATCGAGTCACTAAGGTACGAATAGTTCCCTATTGAAATGCCGCTCGCACCAATCTGAATAATAATTGGATCACGATAAGTATAATCGTTATCGCCATAGCCAATCCAGATGATAATCGGAGCGTTTTCTTTAACCCAATTATCCCCAAGACCCAGCCCCAGATTAGAAATAGATCGAACATACCACCAAAAGCCCCGACCATCGGCATCGTCTTAGGAATGAGTGCGCCGAGACTTGAGGGCAAGAGGCCGCCTTCGTTTTGCGCCGCGGCTATGTCTATGTCGTCAACATTCTTAAATGTGAGAGCAATAAAATTACAGAGCATGGCCACGACAGTCGGCGGGAAAGACCCGTAAACCCATGTTGACAAAGATTGCAGGTAGCCCCCGCTGCCACCGAACGCCTTCGACGCCAGCCAATATATAAGGCCGCCGATCAAGAAGAAAATTATCATAAACACCGGCAATATATATCGGATGACCGTGCCGATCGTCATGCCCAAGTCCAAAGCCGACTCCCGCTGTTGACCGCTCATCGATGAAGTTTGCGGATTTTTATCCAATTGCTGGCTGGCAAATTCACGCATCCCTTTATCACCGACTTTGTAATAAATTCCGAAACTAAAAGCGGTGATCAGCATCGACATGATTACAATCGCAAGGATAAAACGCGGCTTGCGGCGCATGTCTTCAAACGTGCGGCCGGGTTCTATAAAAATATTTCCAAGCGATGCGAGCTCCGACATTTCTGGCTGTTCCTTGGGAGCAATATGTTCAGGCGGTGGTGGTGCTGTCCATTCGGGTGAGTTTGGTTCCTGCATAATTTTTTCTCCTTCTATACGGGATTATTAGCGGTCTCGTAACTTTCGATCCTGATACAAGCCGCATAATGGCCGGGCGTTATTTCATGCAATTCCGGTTCAACATTAGCACATTCGTCAATAGCAATAGGACAGCGCGTACGAAAGCGGCAGCCGGACGGCGGATTTATTGGGGTTGGAACATCGCCTTTTAAAACGATTCTCTCGCGTTTCTTTGTCGGATCAGGTTCCGGTATCGCCGACAACAGTGCTTTTGTATATGGATGCAGCGGCAGCGAATATAATTCGTCGGCATCACATATCTCGACGATCTTGCCGAGATACATTACGGCAACGCGATCCGAAATATGCTTGACTACTGCGAGGCCGTGCGAAATGAACAAATAGGTCAAGCCAAATTCGTCCTGAAGTTCCTGTAAAAGATTAACGACCTGTGCCTGAACCGAAACATCCAAAGCCGAGACGGGCTCGTCGCAAATGATCAATTTCGGATTGAGTGCTAAAGCCCGTGCAATGCCAATGCGCTGTCGCTGGCCCCCAGAGAATTCGTGCGGGTATCGGTCGGCGTATTTCGGATCGAGACCGACTTTTTGTAATAGATCGGCAACGCGTTCGTTTTGTTCGCCATTGTTTCCGATTCGATGAATTTTTAACGGTTCGGAAACGATCGAGCGTATGCTCAGACGCGGATTCAGGCTCGCGTAAGGGTCCTGAAAAATGATCTGCATTTCGCGGCGAAGCGACTGCATTTCGTTGTTTGCCAAGCCGAGAATATCTTTGCCTTCAAATATTACTTCCCCGCTGGTCGGTTCGATCAACCTTAAAAGGCAACGTCCGACGGTCGATTTACCACAGCCCGATTCACCGACGAGGCCGAGTGTTTCACCCTGTGTGAGGTGAAACGAAACACCATCGACAGCCTGCACGACATCAACGCTATTCTCAACAGGAAAGTGTTTGACCAAGTGGCGAACAGAAACTAACGCGTCCTCTGATATTTTTGGTGCTGTTCCCGTCATACAACGAATTAATTAAAAGCCAGATCGGCCGCCAGCGTCCTTTCCCTGGCAATTTCAAATTTTAGCTTTTCATCGTGCAATACACATCTGACCTTTACGCCGTTTGGTAGTTCTGTCAAAGGTATTTCGCCATGAATGCAAACCTCCATTCGATGTTCACATCGCGGAGCGAAATGACAGCCGAAAGGCAACGCAGTTGGGCTCGGCACTGTGCCGTCGATCGTTTGAAGCCTCGCGGCATTTGCCTCGCCTGCCACGGCCAGTTTGGGGACAGAACGGATTAGGCCTCTCGTGTAGGGATGTTTTGGATTTGAAAACAGATCGTTTACTCCTGATTGCTCGACGATCTTGCCGGTATACATCACGCAAACCCGATCTGCAATTTCTGCGATTACTCCGAGGTCATGCGTGATTAGCAAAACCGCCAATTTACGATTGCGTCGAAGCTCATCTAACAATTCAAGTATTTGAGCCTGAATCGTTACATCTAGAGCGGTTGTGGGTTCATCGGCTATGAGCAATTCCGGATCACACGCAAGTGCCATAGCTATCATCACACGCTGCCGCATACCGCCGGAAAGTTGATGTGGATAATCCGAAACGCGGCGTTCAGGCGAAGGTATCGCAACCTCTCGCATGGCGTCTATTGCCCCGATCCTGGCTTGTTTTTTGTCAAGTTTGCGATGCAGACGCAGAGCTTCGGCGATCTGCTCCCCGACGGTAAATACCGGATTAAGCGAAGTCATCGGGTCCTGAAAGATCATCGCGATGTCGTTGCCGCGTATTTGACGAAGGCGGTCAGGCGATGCCGTCGTCAGTTCCTCACCTTTGAATTTGATCGATCCGCCTGTGATCTTCCCAGGCGATGAAATGAGCCGCATTATTGACAATGCGGTTATCGACTTGCCGCAGCCGGATTCACCGACAAGTCCGAGCAGCTCGCCTTCGGCAATATTAAAACTAACGCCGTCAACAGACTTAACAAGCCCGGCCCGCGTCGGAAATTGAGTTCGCAGATTTGTGACTTCGAGCAGATCGGCCATAAAGAGGAAATTTAACGCAAAGTCGCTAAGAAGCAAAGACGCAAAGAGAGACAAATTAATTTCGTTCGATCCTTGCAGCTTAGCATTGGCTTATTTGCGTTAAGAAAAATACAGGCTGCTACCTATTTTTTTAGGATCGGCCTGCCGTTTTGGCAGCACGATCGATTTTCCATCAATAAATTAGGGTATGCTATTACAAGTTTAACGTAATTTTTTACGTTAGAAAAGTGTCATGGTTTCATTCTTTTAGTGTATTGTGGGGCAACTAATTTCGTCGCTTTTTCTTCAAATGGGTGATATTCTTTTTGAGGGCGAATTGCCTGTCCAGTAGTAAATCCAGGAGAATCTTAGTTGTGAAACAAACCTTTAAGCTGTCACTGAGTTTGGTAGTGGTGATGTTATTTTCAGTTGCCGGTTTTACTCAAACATCCTCGACAACGGCCGTCAAAGGGGCAAATCGTCCAGATCCGCCTGTAGTCGTGAGTAAATCAGCGATTCCTGTCACATCGGAAGTGATCGAAAAGGACATGGCTGAGGCCCTTTCGGTTATTGAAAGTGCTCATGTCGACGGAAGAAATCTAAAGTACAACGAACTCTTTAAGACGACTATAGACACGATGCTGCATACGCTCGATCCGCATTCGAATTATTTCGATGCAAAGGACAACGAGCAGTTTCGAACAGAACAGAACTCAGAATACTACGGGATCGGTGCCACTATCGGCGACCTAAGCGACGCGGACGGCAAGGTCATTGCTACATACATCAAAGCGACATTTCCGGGTGCTCCTGCAAATTCAGCCGGCTTGAGATACGGCGACAAAATTGTCAGTTTCAGCGGACAGCAAGTACAGCCTGACGGCACTTTGCTCGAGGTGAAAAACGTATCGATGCTCGGAAAACCTTTTGCCGTAGTGCGTTCTTATTTGCGTGGCACAAGAGGAACTACCATACATTTAACCGTCGAGCGGGCGAGTACCGGCAAGCAGGAAATCGTCGCGATCACACGCGGGGCAGTTTCACAGCCGTCGATAAGCGAGACCTACATGATCCGGCCGGGCGTCGGCTATATGGCGATGCGCGGCGGATTTAACAAGACGACCTATCGCGAATTCGTCGCCGGAATGTCTTCGCTCAAAGCTCAGGGGATGAGGCAGCTTGTCCTCGATCTCCGCGACAATGGCGGCGGTTTAGTACAACAGGCTTATAACGTTGCGAGAGTATTTCTTTCTTCGGGACAGACCGTATTTACTCAGAAGGGACGGATCGACGGCGTGTCCTCAACATTTCGTTCAGACAATCCTTTTCCTGACAGATCGCCAATTGTTATGCTCGTCAATCGCGGCACTGCTTCGGCATCCGAGATTCTTGCCGGGGCGTTGCAGGATCACGACCGTGCGTTGATCGTCGGTGAAAACACATTCGGCAAAGGCCTCGTCCAAAATCCTTTTCAGGATATCGGTAACGACTCGATGCTGCTGCTCACCATAGCAAAATACCAGACGCCGTCCGGACGTTTGATCCAGCGCGATTATTCCAACGGCGAACTTTATAATTACTACACGGATGGCGGAAGTTTCCGTGACGATGCAGCAGACGCCACGCCTAAAGGCTCTGCAAGCAAGACGGACACCGGCCGCGAAGTTTATGGCGGCGGCGGCATCAATCCTGATATCGCTATCAAGCCAAAGACGATCACCTTCGAGCGAAGCCGCATCGAACTAAAGATCGCAAGCCCGATATTTGCTTTCGCACTCGATCTCGTTAACGGTCGCGTCAAGGGTTTTGCAAATTACAAGGTTGAAAAACCAGTGGCTTACGACTACGACATCAAAGCGACTGATTTTCCTATCACTCCCGCGCTTCTACAAACTTTTAAACAGTATGCTGCCGATAAATATAAAATTCCCGCGACGCAAATCGTCGCTGAACGTGAATTTGTCGAACGCACTTTACGCTCCGAACTCGTTACGGCAGCCTTCGGTTCGCAAACTTCCTTTCAGGTCTTCAATGAATATGACGACCAGCTTTTAAAAGCCATTGACCTGCTTCCGCAGGCAAAACAGCTTGCTATCCAAAGCGAAAAAGTGAGATCTATAGCTCCAAGGGAAAGCAATCAGGCAAATTAGTAACGTTGTGGCAGTTCGGCATTGCAAAAGCCCGCAGGCAATTGCGGGCTTTTGTATTTTACTTAGATACAGGGATAGAATCGCAGTGCCTGACCCCATCTTTTTTTACGACGAGAATTCTTGCTTGCTTTCGCTTTGTGTGCTACCGCACTGCAAAGTTCTTTTTTTTGCTTCATTCTTAGACCATGGTCATTTGTATTCACGCTGGTTTCTATGCCCATAGCGTTTTTTACCTGACCGAAACAAGGAGATTCCAAATGTCCACAAAAGTAAAATCCGTTAACGGAAAATCCACGAACCGGCTACTCACTTCTTTACCCGATAAGGATTATAAGAATCTACTCGGGAACTCTGAACGGATAGACTTGGTTTATGGCAGTACCCTTTACAAAACCGGAGCCATCATTCGCCACGTCTATTTTCCTGAGAGCGGAATTGTGTCATTGCTGTCCGCCGTTGATGGCAATCAGACGCTCGAAGTCGGCATCGTCGGCAGTGAAGGGATGGTCGGAGTTCCGGCATTTCTCGGCGCAACAACCTCAAACAATATCGCTCTTGTGCAAGGTGCGGGCTTTGCTTTACGAATGACGGCGGCGGACTTTGTCAAAGAGTGCGAAACGAGCAACAAATTGCAGCAAGTTTTGAAACGCTTTGTGCAATCGCTAATGGCCCAAACGGCGCAGTCGGCGGCCTGCAACCGGTTTCATCCAGTCGAATCCCGCATGGCCCGTTGGCTTCTGATG
>JANMDA010000221.1:0-12686 GCA_031376085.1 Chloracidobacterium sp. | reverse complement strand
TGTTACTGACAAAGAAAATATACCTGCCCCAAACCATCGCCCAGTCGCCGTCAACGACAACCTTTGGGTCATACATCACTTCCTCGATAATAGCCGTCTTGTCCGTAAAAAATTTTGAGAATTGTTCTCGGTTGATCACATCGAGGCTCGTCTTGCCGTCCTTCTTTTTTATTATTGCAGCAAGCTGAGCATCGGGTGTATTGAGTGCAATGATGCCCGGCGGATTTGCCGCAGCCATCTCTGCAAAGAGCAGGTTAACGACGGCGAGTACGGCCGCTTTGTCATCAGTTTTCTGTCCAAAAGCCGCTGCGGCAAATGCGAATAAAATAGCGGCGGTAAAGATAATATTTTTCATAATTATTTTGTTTCCTTTAGTTCTACGTTGTGAAAACGGGGAGCGATATAGTCGAGCCAGCCGTTCATCTCGGCCTGAGAATGCCATTTGCCCTTGAGCATCACGCCGGAACGTTTTTCGGTATTTGAAATATTATTCAGCGGATTTGCGTCAAGCAAAATCAGGTCGGCGTTTTTACCTTTCTCGATAGTGCCTGACCGTTTTATCGAGCCGAGATACTCATGCGCGTTCCGTGTTCCTGCGGCGAGGACTGCATAATTCGGCAAGCCTGCATCGGCAAGAGCCTTCAGTTCACGGTGCATCGAAAAGCCATAGAGCCACAAAAACTCCGGCGTGTCAGAACCGGCCATGATCTTACCGCCCGCGTCATAGATCGCCTTGATCAGCTTGTTTCGCAGCTCGACCCAGCGTGCGCGTTTTTCGAGCGTCACTTTGTTTAGCGGTGTCCGCTTCAAATAATCGATATAAAAATTCTGTGTCTTTACCGGATAGAAGGTGAAATCGGGCTGCGCGCGTATAGATTCCTCGCTGCGCGGCAAACCGAAAGTGTTCTTCATAAAATGCTGCGTGGGATCGACGTAAGGATTCGACGCAACGGTCATCTTTGCCGCCCAGGCGATCTTTGCTTCGTCGATATAGTCGAGACTGTCCCAATTTTTTGGATTGTAAATGTAAAGATCCGAGACCGAGCCTTTTATAGGCGCGTCGTCGCGAAGCAGCACTTCCATGTAGCCGTCAAGATGCTCGATCTGCTGGCGTGCTTTCCACGCACGCGGCACTGTAACAAAGCGGCTGTCCGCATGGCCGATGACACGAATGTGCTGTTTCGCCGCCTCATCAATTGCTGTTTCGTATAAAAGCGACTTTAAGAATGTCGTTATCTTGATGAAATCATACCCGGCAGCCTTCGATTTGCGAACGGCTTCGCGAGCTTCTTCCGGCGTGGTCACAACAAAATCGTTTCCCTGCTCACGGCCAGTCAGATGCGGACTCGCACTGTAGATAGTCGGAGCAACGATCTCGCCTTTCGCTGATCTTGTACGCAAGACCAATTGCTCCGGCGTGCCGATCATAAACCGGCACGTTGTCACGCCATTTGCGACCATTATCTTAAGTTCATCCGGGGCTAGCTCGTCAGGAAACTCCTCGTCCGACATCAGATGCGTGTGCATATCAACGAGGCCCGGAATCAGATATTTTCCTTGCCCATCGATGCGAACTGCATCCTTTGGCACTTTAATTTTGGCAGCATCGCCGATCTCAATGATCTTTCCGTCTTTAACAACAACCGTTTGGTTCGTCATCACCCGTTCGCGGTCCATCGGAACGACGTTGACGTTAATAAATGCGGTAGTCTGGGCCGCGATCGAATACGTCCCGGCCATCACGATAAGCAACAAAAAGATCAAAACTCGTTTCACAATAATTCCCTCACGTTACCCGTTAATACGAAACTGACCGGAAAAGGTTTTTGGTCAGAGAATAAACTTTTGTGGCGTGCTGTGCTAGAATTGGCGGCATCGCTCAAGACAGCCGTGAATTATTACGTTCTTATTGTTTTTGCACCTTTACTGGTCCTGATCGGTATTTTGGGCTTTATCATTCCTGAGAAAAAAAGCCTGACGAGCGGTGCGCCGGCCTATAACATCTTTCACATTATATTTGGCCTGGCGGGAATAATGGTCGCGACGCATCACTATGACTATATAAAGGCGTTCAATATCAGTTTTGGCGTGATCGATCTGTATCAGGCAGCGGCGAGTTATCTTCACCTGTTTCCTGAAAAGCATTTCAAATGGAAAAACGCCGATGACGTTTTGCATATCGTCATCGGCGCCGCTCTTGTTTTGGTTGGTGTCTTTGCTAACTAAGGCGTCATCGGGATCGACGGTATGACGCTTAGATCCCGCGTACAGTGTTCGGTGTTATAGAGCACGGTTCCTGCGCCCTTTTGCGTGCCATCCTGTACGGGGCCGGTACACGGCGGATCGGCGATGTCATTGCGAACCAGCAGATTCAGATCAACGCCTGGCCGCAGCGGATACTCTCCGACATACTTGTACTTATCCTGATACTTCGGTATCGCCTCGGCATCCTGATCCTTCTTTTTCGTGATGACTATTTCGGCCTGAGTGTCGATCACGCGGCCATGATAGCCGACATGGTTGTAATCGACGACATACCAAGTCATCGGCCAGTAATCGGGAGATGTAAGATCGATGACCATATCATAACCTTTTCCGCTTTTCTCTCGATAGTGGTCAATTTGGTCCATCATGTCCACAAAACCGCGCCGCGTATGTGCGTAAACATACGGCATCTGGTCGTCATCATAACGGACCCAATTGCTCGTATAAGTTTGATATCCGAGAACGACAGTTCCGACAACAATGAATGCGTATGCCGTCAGGTTCAGGCTTCGGTTCTTAGACAAGATAAATTCGTTTAGGCCATAACCTGCGATAAGGCACATCGGCAGAACGTAGTTCAATGCGAGCCACGGCGTCTTGTACGGAATGATCATGTATGCGGCGAAGAGGCCGATCGCCCAGGCTGCCGTGAAGGTTGCAAAGCGGTGACGATTTTTGATTATCGCCACAAGCGAACCGATCAGAGACATGAATATGATCGCGTTCTCGCCCTTCATTCCCCATTTCAGATACGCCCAAATGCCGTTTTGCGAGTGCTCCTTTGTGCCCGTCTTTGTCCAGATATCGTACGCTTCAAAAGCCTTTCCGAAACCCTCCTTATATGAGAAGAACGACGTAAAAAAGATCAATATCAGGTACCAGAAAAAGATCACGGCGGCTCCTATGACCATCGCCATGTTTTTATTGTTGCCCATTGCTTCGCGAAAATTCTTCCACGACAGTTCTTCCGGCTGTTCAAAAACGCTCGTATTGCTGGAACTGAGACTGGCAACGTAAACAAACCACAAGATAAGCGACACCGCTATCAGCACCATCAGCGAATAGAAAAGAAACGGGTACTGCGGCCGATAGGCGTTGTTGAGAAACTCGGTGTAAAGATATTTGAATCCGTCGGCTATAGTCGGATAGTAATAAAGACACGCTGCTGCAACCACTCCGGTTCCGATAAGGACATTTCGCTGCAAAGTCCTTCTCAGCGTTTTCCCTGGGCCGATCTTTTGCCATATCAAAACGCAGGGAATCGCAATGAGCATCGTTCCTAGAGAAATAAACCCGGTTTCCTTAGTGGCAAAGATCAGTGCCACAGATGCCGCCGCAAGAAGGAAATAGATCGGCCGTCCCTCATCCCAAGCGGTGAGGAACTTCATCAGATACCATACGATCGCAACGTCAACTAAAAACAGCACAAACCTCAAAGCCGAAACAGCCGTTTCGTTTTCGCCGCCGAGATATTTGCCGCCAAGCGTTGCCGCGGGCAGGAAGCAAACAATAAGAAGTATCCACATCCAACCTATCGCGAACTGGCCGGCCTTTCGTTTTTCTATAAAATAGACGACGGCAACGACAACGCAGAGCTGGAAAAATACGAAAAATATCTCGTGGATAAAGTATCGCGAGACGAACACCATTCCCGGCGAGATCGCAACAAAAAATGCTGCAAGCAATGTGCCGACATTGCCAAGATAGCGTCTCAAAAAGAACACCATGACGACCATCAGCAGTCCAAACAGCGATGAAAGCCCGCGCAGCGGCCAGGTCGTAAGGCCGAACACCTTCATCAGCGGATAAGCAATAAAGTAAATGGTCGGGCCGTGATAATTTGACGGGTCGTATTGGTATTTATTGTCGCGGAGCAGATTGGTCAGCATCCAGCCGTTGACGCCTTCGTCGTGGTGCACCGGCCTCAGCAAGAGCATGAAATATCTCAGGAACGCTCCAAAAACAGTGATCCCGATCGCGCTGCGAAACCACGTCTGGTCGTCCATGTTGCGCCATTTTTTTTCTATCTCGGGATATTGGACAGATTCTTGGCCGTTAGCGGCGGTTTTTTTACTCTTTTTCTCAGATTTGAGATTTGATGCTTCAGATATCTGATCTTGATTTTCAGATTGCTGCTCTGCCGCCTCTGACTGCTGTTCAACCGGCGAATCGCCGCTGGATTTTGTTTTCTTCCGTTTCTTGCTCATAACCTATTAATTACACAAAGATACTAAACTATCGGATACTGCATAAGCTCCAATTCGTTCGTTTAGCTCTTTACCCTATACAATTTATACTTTCCGGATTCCGCGATAACCTGAAACTTGTTGAAATACTCCTGGTTCAGCTTCAAGTTGCTTTGACTCATATAATACTCTTCTTCGGGCGTTGTTACGACATAGTCGATATTGTATTGCTGAAGCAAACGATCGGCGTCAGGCCCGCCCTGGTAGATCTTTTTCACATCGTTTTCGCGAGAACCGTAATCGATGCCGTAGGACGAAAGGTGCCCCGGATACCGCATCAGCGACTGCCTGCCCGAAAGTACGACCGTTGAATTAAATATGCCGCCGTTTAGAAATATCGATCCCGGCTTGGTTCTTTGCTTGATCATGTCGGCAAGCTTCATCGAGTCCGTATTAAAAACGCCGTTCTTGATCTGGCCCGACGCAACCCGCCATACGTCAACCGCTCCGGCAAACGTCAGCACGACCAGGCAAAACGCCGCCAGCCCTTTCCAGAAATTGCCGCGCTGCATCCAAAGCCATGCGACCACATACGCAATAAATGGTATCGAACCGACAAACCAGTAGATCAATACCTTGATATTGTCCCATTCCCACGGTGCAAGCTTTACGACGTTTGTGAGAATGAACATAAATGCGAATGGCAAATAAAATAGCAGTAACGTCTTGCCGTTCGGGATGACGTGTTGCTCGGCTGCCGCTTTTTTCTTTTTCGTTTTCTTGGACGCCGGCTCGACACTTTCGTGTTCTTCACCTTCTATGTCGTCTCGAACGGTTGCTTTCCACTGCGACCACAAAAGATAAAGCCCTGTGAGAAGTGCCGGGATCGTAAGGCCGGTGTTCTTTAACCAGAACCAGAGGAATTCATTGTCCCGCTTGTCCCAGCCGAAAAACCAGCCAAAGAATTTTGTTGTATCAGTTGCGGTTCCGGAGATCGACCAGATGAGTTCTGGAACAGCGATCAGTGCTGTGCCAAAGCCGAACGATATCCAGTCGGCCCATTTCGCAGGTTTGATAGCGAAAAGAAACACCGTAACAATAAATAGCGAAGCTAGGCTGTGCAAATGCACCAATATCAGTGTGCCCGCCATCAAACCTACAATAAAAGGTGCAAGCGGAAGCATATTGAACGGGGCAAATTTCGGCTTAAGTGCGGCTCCTGAGGCCGTGTCGATCGTCGTGTTTTCTTCACGGCTAAATATCCGCCAAAAATACTGCAGAACCAATATTGTCAGCGGCATTCCAAACAAAATACCGCGTTGGGTGATAAAGAGAACGGTCATCGGGTTGCCCCAGCGAAACAGAGCGTTGGCGTCGTTACGGATCGTGTAATCGATCGGCAAATGCCAGATAAAGTCACTAAAGCCTTTCGCCGCTACGCCAAGGTCCTGAAAAAACCAAATAAATCCAAGTCCGCCGCTAAAGAACAAAATTGCCGGAGCAATGCGTCCCGTGAGCCTGCTGCCCGTGATCTTTTCGGCAAAACGCTGCAAAATGACCATCAATGCTAACGCCCATGTCACGTCCTGCACCAGAATGACTTCCTTAAAATCCGCGCTCAGTTTTACAAAACACGCTGCCAGCATATCCGCCATAAACGGATACGAGAACTTTGCGCCTGCCCACGAAGGATTTTGCGGCGGAAAGACCGGGCCTTCGCTAAAGGCGAATATGCCGCCGAGGTGAAAAGAAAGATCGCCAAGATTCTGATAGCCGCCGGTAGTTATACCCGCCGAGATCTTGCCGCCTTCAGGGATGAAATAACAGGCCTGTGCAAAGAAAAATAAGATAACAATGAAAAAGAACAGGTAATACGAAAGCGTAATGAATTTCTTTGCGTTCCAGCCTTGCGTCTTGCCCTTTGCCTTTGCCCAGTCGTGAAAAAACTGCTTTTGTATATCGGGCCGTTTCCACAACAGCACCAGCGGCAGCAGCGAGATCGCAAGCGACAACATCAGCAAAGCTGGCGTAAAAACCCCTGCAATAGAGCAGACCGCAAACACGACCACGCCAAACATCGTCGAGCCCGCAATGCTCCCCGCCGCAAGCCGCCACATAAACGACTCGTCTTCCACAACGAGATACGTCAAGGCCAACCCGCTAAGCGCAAGTAAAGTTATTAGAACCAGTGAAATTACCATATCTGTGATTTACCGAGCGACGTAAAACGAACTTCTAAATAACTTACCGTAAAACAGGCGTAAAACACAATATGAAACCCACACTTTTGAACAAATCATCAAATTCCCGTCGCTCACCGATGACCTAACAAACTCCATTCAAATTGCGCTGAAAATTTTCGGGTGAGCCTTCTCCTTTTAACAAAAAATCGCGTGCCTAAACAATCACGAATTGTTTCATGTCGCCGCCCGAAATTCGGGCCACCATTTCGCTTGTAATAAAAGGGTTTTGAGAGTAGTCTTAACTTCGCATTTAAGTTTCCAGCCCAATCTTTTTGCTGTCAACAGCGAGCAAATTCAAGGGTTTTGCGATAGGGCGTGAATTGTGTACCTACAAAAAACAAAGGAGATCAGTCAATGCCGCACACCTCAAAATCACACATTATTGTTATCACATTGATCCTGATCGTTTTCGCAGCTATTGCCGTCAATGGCAATTGGGGCAGCAAATTTAGTTTTAGCCTGTTCGCATCTAACGAGGCAGCCATCGCTCTTGAAAGCGGCGTAACTCCGTTGGCTCAGCCTGGGGATTTGGATTTTACTTTCAGCGGCGACGGAATCGTTATTACTGCAGCAACGACGTCCATTAATTATGCGAACGCGGTCGCAATTCAAACAGACGGCAAGATCGTCGCCGTGGGTTTTGGCATCACCGACACGCACAATGCTTTTACGATCGTGCGTTACAATCCCGATGGATCGCTCGACAGTACATTTAACGGCAATGGAATCTCGACGACGGTGGTCGGCACCGCTAATGCAATTGCGATCCAGCCGGACGGCAAAATTGTCGTCGTCGGCCACGACTCAAATGGGGCAAACCTTGACTTTAAAGTGGTCCGCTTCAATGCGAACGGCACGTTGGACGGCACATTCGACAGTGACGGAATGGTCACTACACCCGTGCTCAGCGGTTCTGACGTTGCCTATTCGGTAGCGATCCAGACGAACGGCAAGATAGTGGTTTCAGGCCGCAGCGATAGTGACCCTGTCTTTGTAACCTCTTTTGCGATGGTTCGCTATAATGCAGACGGTTCGCTCGACGGCACTTTTGACGTCGACGGAATTGTTATTGTGCCCGGACCGGGAAATGCGATTACGGATTCACTGGCGATCCAGGCGGACGGCAAAATAGTCCTTGGCCATAACATATACACCGGCTCGGCTTATATTCTGACGGTTCTTCGTTACAACATGGACGGTTCGCCCGATACGTCGTTTGACGGTGACGGTTCAGTCCTGACCACTGTTGGGACCAATGTCGAACAAGCCTCGGTCGCAATACAGGCAGACGGAAAGATCGTCGTCGCCTGTAGCAGTTATACGAGTAATGCTGCCGGCTATGATTTCTGGGTCGTGCGCTACAACACTGACGGCTCGACGGATTCGACGTTCGGCACAAACGGACTGGTGGTTACACCAGTTGGCACCGGCAGCTCTTTTGACATTCCCAAATCAATCGCGATCCAGACAAACGGCAAGATCGTAGTCGGCGGGAAAAGCCCAAACGGTTCCAATAATAATTTTGCGGCAGTGCGTTATAACACTAATGGTTCGATCGACAGCACATGGGGAACCGGAGGCATTGTCACGACGGACCTCGGCGGAACCGCCGAGAGTATAAACGCGATCGCCATTCAATCAAATGGCAGAATCGTTGCGGCCGGTGAAAGTGACGCCCAAAGCCCTAGTGCAAGGCGATTCGCTGTCGTTCGTTACCTGGGCGATACGCCGCCTCCGGCGACGGACACACCGACGAATACACCCACAGCGGCCTTTACAAGCACGCCGACGAACACGCCGACCCACACGGCGACGCCGACGCCGACGAGTTCGCCTGCGATAAGCGGAATCGTTACCTATGGCAACGCGCTTGGCAATCCGCCGCCGCCCCGTTTTGTCTCAAACGTGCTGATAAGCGGTGCGGGCTCGGTGCCGGTCTCTGCTTTGACCGGTTTTCCTGACGGCACTTATTCGCTGAGCGGCTTTGGATTGGGTGCGTATACCGTAACGCCCACTAAAACGGGCGGCGCGAACGGCGCCATAAGCTCATTTGACGCGGCGAAGATCGCGCAGCATGCCGCCGGGCCGCCGTTGCCGCAGTTGACGGTAAATCAATTGCTCGTGGCTGATGTGAGCGGAAACGGCATAATAACGTCGTTCGACGCGGCAGAGATTGCAAAATTCGCCATCGGCCCGCCGTATGAGCCGCCGGGTATTGGTCAAACGGGAATCTGGAAATTTGTTCCCGTTGACAGGAGTTACCCGGCAGTTACGAGCAACATCGCGGGTGAGGATTACTCGGCCCTGCTGATGGGCGAGGTTTCGGGAAATTGGACCAACACGGGCGCGAGGCCGGAGGGCAGCGGGCAAATGGCGGACGGCGCGGACTTACCACACCGTCAGTCCCGACAAAATGCGCCGGGGCTTCCACACTTCATTAACCAAGGCGTGGAGTTTTTGGGGCCGGACAGAGGCATTACCGTTGAATTGCCGAGTGTGATCTCGCCTGTTGGCAAAGAGATCATTGTGCCGTTGAATGTTGAGGCCATTACGAACAAAGGCGTGATCTCTTATCAATTTGAACTTAGGTACGATCCTTCGGTGATTCAGCCGGTTGGCGATGCGGTCGATGTGAAAGGAACGGCGAGTCGCAGGCTTTCGGTTGTGACCAATGCGACGGCACCGGGGGTTTTGAGAGTCGTCGTTTATGGAGCAATGCCCATCGGTGAGAACGGCGTCCTGTTAAATTTGAGGTTTGCGGCGATTGGGTTCGCTGGCTCGTTTTCGCCGATGTCGTTTGAGCGAATAATGTTCAATGATGGTGAGCCGCGAGTGTCTGTAACGGACGGGTGGATCGAGTTGGTCGGTTCATAACCCGGGTAAATTTAACCACTGATAAACGCAGATGGACACAGATAAGAGTTGATGTAATTATCTGAGTTCATCTGTGTTTATCTGCGGCTAATTTCCTGTCAGGCTTGAGTGTTACGCCCTTAATGACTTGCGGGCGGTTGCAATTTCATTGCTGTGCCGCCGACCGTTCTTTCCAAAACCACCTTCTTTCTGTAAAATTGAAGTTTTGGCCGCTCATCGGTTACGGGACTTTATATGTTACAAGCAGGAATCGTTGGCTTGCCCAACGTTGGAAAATCTACACTTTTTAATGCCCTGACCGCTCAGGAAGCGGCCCTTGCGGCAAATTACCCATTTGCAACCATCGAACCTAACGTCGGTGTCGTCGCAGTACCCGACGAGCGGCTTGCCGTTCTCGAAAAGCTGAACAATGCCCAAAAGGTCGTGCCCGCGACGGTCGAGTTTTTGGATATCGCGGGACTTGTTCGCGGTGCGTCCAAGGGCGAAGGCCTGGGCAATCAGTTTCTCGCCAACATCCGCGAAACGCACGCCGTCATTCAGGTCGTGCGCTGCTTTGACGACGACAATATCATCCACGTCGAAGGTTCTGTCAACCCGGTCCGCGACATCGAGACCATCCAGATCGAGCTGGCGCTGGCCGACCTTGCTTCGGCTGAGAAACGCAAGGATAAAGCTACCCGCTCGGCTAAATCGGGCGGTGACAAGGACGCCAAAGCTGAGCTTGTGATACTCGACAAGATATTGCCCGTGCTCGAAGAAGGCCGGCCAGCGCGTGCAGTCGATCTGACCGACGACGAGCGAGCGATAGTAAAAACCTGGTTTTTTCTTTCGACCAAACCGACCATCTACGCCGCTAATGTCGATGAAGAAACTCTTGCAAATCCCGACAGCAATCCTCATGTCGCCGCAGTAAAAAAGCACGCGGCCAGTGAAAATGCCGATGTTGTCGTGATCTGTGCAAAGCTCGAGGCCGAACTCGTCGCCCTCGACCAGGCCGAACGCAACGAATATCTAAAGGACCTCGGCCTCGCCTCTAGCGGTGTCGATGGGCTGATCAAAGCGGCATATCACATGCTGGGACTGATGAGCTTTCTCACCGCCGGTGAAAAAGAGGTCCGTGCCTGGACCATTCCCATCGGCACCAAGGCACCGCAGGCCGCCGGTGAGATCCACACCGACATCGAACGCGGCTTCATCCGCGCCGAGATCATCGGTTACAACGACCTCGTCGCCTGCGGCTCACGCAAAGCCGCCAGCGAAAAAGGCCTAGCCCGCCTAGAAGGCAAAGAGTACATCATGCAAGACGGCGATGTCGTCGATTTCCGGTTCAATGTTTAGTTTCTTATTTTGAGACTGGATATAATTTCTTGATAATACTTCAAATCAGGTTGAAACTTATTTTCAGGTAGCTTTTCAAGTCTCCGAGCAATTTTTGAGATGTAAATTTCATATTCCCTATAGTCCTTTTCCACCCATTTAGAGTTGTGAAAAGCATTAGGGATACCGTAAACCTCAAATTGTTTCTCTGAATCATTGTTTGGAAGAAACTGGACACTAACAGGAAAATCGGCGAGTACATATTTGCTTTCTTCACTCGTGGTGCCTTGGAAAAAGTATTCTAGCTCTTCGTTATCTATAATTGTCGGTTCTATCGCCCATGCAGTTAAAAAGAAGAAGCCCTTTCCATTTTGAAATGAGAATCGCCTCACTTTATTCTGAAATTCTTGTCCAGCATCATAAAAAGGAATAAATGGCATTTGCTGATCGATGCGAAATTTTTCATCAATCGAAGCCCGACGAATGCCATCTAATCGTTCATCGAAAAACCTCGTAAGATTTTCGGATATGGCAAACATGCGACGATATTCAATAATTGGAATTACATGAATCGTAGCTTCCCGGCCATGAGATTTTAGATAAAAAACGATGTGCTTTGGAAAGTTCTCCCCGGGCTTATCACTCTCAGTATTAACCGGTGAATCTTCTAATACTTCTTCACACCTCACACCGGAAAAAATTCTCGGATCATACGTAAAGCTCACGCCTTTGAATTCAACTTTCCCGTTTTTGAACTCGACTTTCTCAGGGCTCGACTGTGGGCGGGGCATATACGCCTGCGGGGTGTCTGCTTCAGATACAATATTGGAATTTTGTAAAGTAGTCGGACTACAGACATTATTTGCCATTGCTCCAGTCAATATCAGTATGGAAGTCAAGATTTTCATACTTTGCGCAAATAAATTTACTCCTAATCCTCGCAAAAGTAAACGTATCCGGTTTAATGTTTAATTAGATTTGGAAAAACTGGCCGACAAACGAGAAGTATCCTTCACCGAAGCCTTTCGCTTTTGGTTAAAGCTGGGGTTTATTTCGTTTGGCGGTCCGGCGGGGCAGATAGCGATAATGCACAAGGAGCTTGTCGATAAGCGACGCTGGCTTGGCGAAGAGCGGTTCCTTCACGCATTGAATTACTGCATGTTGTTACCGGGGCCTGAGGCCCAGCAACTAGCTGTCTATATCGGCTGGCTGATGCATCGCACTATCGGCGGCATTGTCGCGGGTGCGTTCTTTGTTATTCCGTCGATCTTTATTCTGCTTGGGCTTTCGTATGTTTATGCCGCATATGGCCACGTTCCGGCTGTGAATGGAGTACTCGATGGTTTTAAACCCGTTGTCGTTGCGATAGTTGTCGAGGCCCTTTTTAAGATCGGCAAACGTGCCCTAAAGCGCGAGGTTCATTATGCCGTCGCCGCTCTTGCATTTGTCTCGATATATTTTCTACACATTCCTTTTCCTTTGATCGTTTTAGGTGCGGCAGTGATCGGGCTTGCCGGTGTTCGGTTTGCCCCGGCATTGTTTGCACCGCCGCCGGAGAAACCTAGAGAGAAAGGTAACGAAAAAGACGCTGAATTATCGCTCGTCATCAGTGACGATGAAACTCAGCTTGAGCACACGGTTCCGAGCCGTTCGCGGCTGTTGAAAACTCTCGCGGTCGGCGTTGTTCTATGGATCCTGCCTTTCGCCGCATTGATCGCATGGCGTGGCTACGGCAGTTTGCACACTGACGAATACAAATTCTTTACTCTTTCCGCGCTTGTTACGTTTGGCGGGGCGTATG
>JANMDA010000151.1:0-1691 GCA_031376085.1 Chloracidobacterium sp. | reverse complement strand
ACGATCCGGCCAAACATCGCTAGAGCTTCAAAATCTATTTGCAGATTGACGTTGGCGAGCATTTCGATGATGACATCGACGCCTTTGCCGTTGGTAAGTTCTTTTATCTCGCCGATATGTGATTCGTCGGAGTGATCGAGGACGTGATCGGCCCCTTGTTCCGCGATCAGCTTTTTTCCTTCGTCGGAACTTGCCGTTCCTATCACTCTCAGTCCCGTATTCTTTGCCCACTGAATCGCGGCAATGCCTACGCCTCCAGAGGCTCCGTGGATAAAAACTGTTTCGCCTCTGGTTGCTTTCGCTTTCTGAAATAATGCGCGATAGGCCGTGGCATAAGGCGTCCAGATGCCTGCACCTTGGTCGAAGCTGATGTTATCAGGCAATTGTCCTAGATCTTTTTCTTCGCAAAGAGTGTATTCGGCATATGTGCCTGTGATCGAATCCGCAGTGTAGACGCGAGCACCGATCTTGAATTTCGTAACGCTTTCGCCGACGGCTCCGACGACGCCCGAAGCATCTTTGCCGGGTGTGTATGGCAGGTTTGGCTTGCTCGGATAATTGCCGGTGCGAATGTAAGTCTCGACCGGATTTATGCCAATGGCGTGACACCTGACAAGAACTTGAGTTCCAGTAGGTTCGGGCGTAGGGATATCAACGATCTGCATGACCTCCGGCGCGCCGAATTCATTGACAACGATGGCTTTCATCCTTTCCACTCGTGTTCAGGAATTTCTGAACTATTTAGAATGCTGCGGAGCGTTCCCAATGGTATTGTTTTGCCTTTGTGAAATGGCACGATCACTTGCCGTCCAGTCGTCAAGTTTCGCCATTTTTTATGACTGCCTTTCTGCGAAATTAGAACAAATCCGTAACGCAATAACAAACTTTCTAATTCACGAGCTGTAAAAAGGCGAATTTTTTCGCCCATTACACAAAAACCTCACGAACAACGGCTGTTGGGGCAATCGAAAGAACATCAGGCTCAAGATAAAGCTCTATAGCCTCCCGAATATTGGCGATTGCCTCTTCTTCAGTATCTCCCGCACTCGCACAGCCTGGCAGTTCCGGACACCAGACTGCCCATTCGCCGGATTCTTCATCACGCTCAAGGATAACCCGCCATTTCATAATGAAATTATTCTACTCCACCGTCACAGATTTCGCCAGATTTCGTGGTTGATCGACATCGCAGCCACGGCGGACGGCAATGTGATATGAGAGCAACTGCAAGGGAACGATCGACAGGATCGGGCCGAGCAGATCGGATGTCTCAGGTATTTCGATAACGTGATCGGACACCTTACAGCTCATGGAATCGCCCTCGGTCAAAACCGTAAGAATGATGCCGTCACGCGATTTGACCTCGACGATATTTGAATGTGTTTTTTCGTAACGAAGCTCGCTCGCCGGATTGTCTTTTTCTCGCGTGTTGACGATCACCACCGGCAATTTTTCATCGATCAGGGCATTCGGGCCGTGTTTCATCTCGCCTGCGGGATAGCCTTCGGCGTGTATGTAGCTGATCTCTTTCAATTTCAAAGCGCCTTCGAGAGCAACCGGGAAATTGATGCCTCGGCCAAGATACAAGAAATCCTGCGAGCGGAAAAATTCTTTTGAGAGTTCTTCGATCTTGTCCGCATCATTTAGCAGTTGTTCGATCTTCAATGGAAGCTCGGCGAGATCCTGGGCGA
>JANMDA010000119.1:0-7294 GCA_031376085.1 Chloracidobacterium sp. | reverse complement strand
CGTTAGTAAGGGCGGTACATTCAGCGTCGTGTGTACCGCCCTTACTAACGTGCGGGCTTGTGCAGAAAAAAAACTAAGCGACGGTAATTTCCTTTGCTAAATAAACGTCCTGAATCGCATTGAGCAATTCCACACCTTCTGCCATCGGCCGTTGAAAAGCCTTGCGTCCTGAGATCAAGCCGGTTCCGCCGCCACGTTTGTTGACAACGGCAGTTCTGACTGCGTCGGCCATATCGCTTGCGCCTTTCGATTCGCCACCGGAATTTATCAACCCGCAGCGGCCCATATAACAATTCGCCACCTGATAGCGAACAAGGTCGATCGGATTATCCGTGGTCAGTTCGTCATAAACTCTTTTATGTGTTTTGCCATAGCTTCCGGCTTTGTTCATTGCGGTGTAGCCGCCGTTTCGCTCTGGCAATTTCTGCTTGATGATGTCGGCCTGGATAGTTACACCGAGATGATTTGCCTGCGCGGTAAGGTCTGCCGCAGTGTGCATGTCGCCTTCGTCGGTTTTGAATTTAGAATTGCGGAGGTAGCACCACAAGATCGTTGCCATGCCGAGTTCGTGAGCGTAGGCAAACGCCTCGGCGACCTCAGTGATCTGCCGCGTTGATTCTTCCGAACCAAAGTAGATTGTCGCTCCGACGGCAACCGCACCCATGTTGCTGGCCTGCTCGACGGTGCCGAACATAACCTGATCGAATTGATTGGGATATGTTAAAAGCTCGTTATGATTGATCTTTACAATAAAAGGAATTTTATGAGCATATTTGCGGGCGACCGAGCCAAGCACGCCGTATGTTGAAGCAACAGCGTTGCAGCCGCCTTCGATGGCAAGCTTTACTATATTCTCGGGATCGAAATACATCGGGTTCGGCGCAAAACTCGCCCCCGCCGAATGCTCGATTCCCTGATCGACGGGTAGTATCGATACATAGCCGGTGCCGCGCAGGCGGCCATTGTCATAAAGCGACTGGATCGAACGCAATACACTCGGACTGCGGTCAGAATATGCCCAAACGCGGTCAACAAAATCGCCGCCCGGCAAAGATATACTTTCTTTCGGGATAGTTTTTGAAACGTGGTTCAATAACATGTCGGCATCAGTACCGAGCAGTTCTCTAATCTTATCAACAGACATCTATATCTCTCCTAAAAGGTAATAATGTGGCGGCCACAAACTGATTTTTTGGAATTATAACACACAGAGGCTCCCACGCCACCTCGATGCAATTAGTGTTCTGTTGGATGGACTAACTCGACAGGTTTTCGACCTTTGCGATGGCAGCGAGTTTTTCGCGTTTTGAGACAACGACACCGCCGGGCTTTTCGATGGTGATAGCGAACATTTCGGGGCCTTTTGCCTTTAGCTTGGCGTTGATCGGGATGACGACTTCGCCGTCCGACGTTACGTCAAATGTGCCGCCGTCGATCGGTGTCGCTTTGTCTTGAGTTTTGTCGAATATCCAGAGCTGGTAGGTCTCTTTTGTGCCATCATTCTTCGGCAGTCCCTTGAACCTCATATAGCCCGCCTGCTTTTCATCGCTCCAGACGACATCGCCTGAGATCTGATTCATTTCCTTTACATTTCCGGCCGTCCAATTTGCCTTGACCGTTCCGATGGCCGAACGCATCATTTCTTCACGCTGTTCACCGAGAGTGAGAACTTTTGGTATGGCGGTCGGCGGTTTAATATTTGCTTGGTTGTTTTGAGGAGTGCGGGTGATCCAAAGGTTCAGGGCGAGAGCGATACAAGCCGCAGCGGCGGCAGCCCAACCAAGCCAACCGAACCACGATATTCCTTCACGCTCGACTTCCTGATGACGAGGTTTTGCCGGCGACCAAGGCGATGATTCCATCTCAGCGGCGGCAACAAATTGTTCTGCGTTCGCAGCGATCTTTGTATACAGATGAGCGGGAAGAGGTTCATCGACCGCAATACCTGCCACATTGATCGCAGCGGCGGTCATTTCGAGCGAACGAAATTCAGAGGCAGTGTCCGAATCGAGAGCGTCGAGCTCGTGCTGTTCTGCTTCATCCAGTCCCGAGACGGCTTTCTTTATAAGAAGGTCTATGAGTTTTTCTTGTTTGTTTTCGCTCATAACTGCACCTCCCTTGAAATTTGCTTTCCGCCCAGTCCGAGATGTTCTCTGACTTCCAAAATTCCCCGCCGTGCGTGTGTCTTAACCGTACCGAGCGGCATACGAAGCGTGTCTGCGATCTCCTGATGCGACATTCCCTGAACTATAGACAGATTCAAAACCTGCTGCTGCTCTGGACGCAAATTTCTCATCGCTTCGGCAGCCTGCTCAGCCTCAAGTCCCGTCTGCATTTTTTTGTCCGCACGCGTAGAAGGTTCGAGCAAAATATCTTCTAAAGAGTCTGCCGAAATCCGCCTCGTAGAATGCCTTATCTTGTCAATAAGCCGACGTCTGGCGATCATCGCAACAAATGTGATCTCAGACGCTTTGGACTCGTCAAAACGGTCAGCATTTTTCCAGATGTCGATGAAAATTTCCTGCACAGCGTCCTCAGCCTCATTAGAATTTCGGAGCATTTTGCGGGCTAGCGACCAGACCAACCCACCGTATTTATCCAGACAGTCCTTCACGGCGTTCCTGTCATCGTTTGCGATGCGTTGTAAGATGGCTTCGGTCACTATTTTAGAGGGGAAATGGAATAATATTTTGTCTAAAGCTAACTTATTTCCATCGCAAATGCCAATTTGTCCGGCGTTTTGGCCGTCAAAGTAGTATTTCGCTCATGCAGGAAATTTGGATTCAGCCCGTAGGCCGGCGCGATTTGAATATTATCGAAGCTAAAAAGATAAGGAATAATGTGAATGAAGTTGCGGCCGAAATAAGGCAATATTGGCACCAGGCGTGGATATAGTAGTGCTGAACATAGATAAGATAACCGCTTACAACTGCCATCATTGTTGCCTGGATGCCGAATAAATTCCACGTCAGGCTTTTGCCGAGTGCGGTCAGCAGGGCAAGCGAAAATGCAGCAAGATACGCGGCCACTCCAAATGCGGCCAGCGGAATTCCGGAAATATCTGCGAACCTGCTGTTAAGCACGGCTTCGCAGTCGAATTCGAGTCCGCACGGAACCGCTTCGGCGGTGTAATGATGGATCGTGAGATAAACGGCGTCGGCCAAGCCGGCTAACGCAACGATCGCCGCTGCGATTGGCAGTATGGCGATCGTTGATTTAGGTTTAATATTGATCACTTATTAGAGTTGCCCGATTTTGCTGCAGGCGCAACTGCTGCGGGATTTTGGCTAGGTGCTTTTTGAAGCTCGGCGTCAATCAGGGCCTTGAGCGAGTCAACTTTCATGTCGGTGAACGGAACTGCACTGCCGTTTACAAAGAGCGTTGGTGTCGAATTTATACCGATTGCCTTGCCACGTTCGATGTCTTTTTCAACGCGGGTTTTAGCTCCTAAACCGCCCATATCGGTTTCCCATTTCGCCATATTAAGGCCGAGCTTCTGAGCATAACCTTTCCAGATCTCCTTGTAGGTCGGATCAGAAGACCATGTCTTTTGATTTGAAAAAAGCATGCTCTGCATATCCCAGAATTTGTCCTGCATTCCGGCAGCCGAAGCCGCGAGCGCGGCCTCGTATGCCTTATCATGGGCAGCTATCTGCAACGGGAAATTACGGAATATAAAATGGATGCGTGAGCCGTACATCGATTTAATCTCGTTCATCGCAGGATTAGCGGCGGCACATGAGCCGCATTGGAAATCGGCAAATTCCTCGAGCGTTACGGCCGCGTTGGATGAGCCCTTCTGCTCGGGCGGCTCGGCTCCCAAAGGTGCTCCAGGAGGAATGGTCTGCTGTGTCTTTGCCGCCGGCGGATCCGTCTTCGGCGTCGATTTATTCGCAGTTGGCTCATTAGATGCGTTTGACGAACAACCGGTAAAAACCAATCCGCCACCAACGGCGATCACTAAAACTACGGTGATTAGAAATATAGGTGTCTTATTCATCTTTTTATATTATTAATTTCGTCGGGTCAAAATTATCTTACGGCTTTTATCCTCGTTTTGTTTGCCCGTTTTTCATCCATAATGTTGAGCGTCTCAATTATCTTTGAGTAAATGCCATCGGCGTCAAGGCCGTATTTGGCTAACAGAAGTTTAGGATCGCCGTGCGTCACAATGCGATCGGGCACACCCATTCTGACTACTTTTATTTTATCCGATAAACCGTTTTCTTCAAGCAGCTCGAGCACGGCAGAACCAAAACCACCCGCAAGATAAGCATCCTCAACCGTCACGATAAGGTGCATACTGCGTGCCAATGCGATGATAAGTTCGCTGTCGATCGGTTTTACAAAGCGGGCATTTATCACTGTCGATTTGATTCCGTCTTTTTCGAGATTCTGTGCGGCGTCAACCGACGGATAGACCATCGAGCCATAGGCAATGATTGCGATCTCGCCGCCATCTGTTTCGCCCCGAATGATCTCAGCCTTGCCGACCTCGATCTTCTTAGGGGCTGAACTGATATCGACACCAAAACCATTGCCACGCGGATAACGAATAGCCGCCGGGCCGGGATATTCGATGGCTGTAAGCATCATGTCGCGCATTTCGGCTTCGTCTTTCGGCGCCATCAAAATAATATTCGGATAGCCTCGCAGATAAGCAATGTCGAGCAAGCCGTGATGCGTCGGGCCGTCGGCTCCGACTATTCCGGCACGGTCCATTGCCAATGTCACATCCAAATTCTGTAGACACACATCGTGGATCACCTGATCGAATGCGCGTTGTAAAAATGTTGAATATATCGCCGCAACGGGCTTCAAACCTTCGCAAGCCATACCGGCGCAAAAAGTGACAGCGTGCTGTTCGGCGATGCCGACATCAAAAGCTCGTTCGGGAAATTTTTCGAGCACTTTGTCGATGCCTGTCCCGTCGGGCATCGCGGCCGTCAACGCAACGATCCTTTCGTCATGCTCCATCAGTTCGCACATCGTTTCGCCGAATATCTGCGTGTAAGTTGGCGGCGAAACCTTGCTCGATTTATACGGCAGGCCGGTTTGCGGGTCGAATGGCCCGGTCGCGTGATAGGCGTAATAGTTCTTTTCCGGATTGGGAAAACCTTTTCCTTTGGTTGTCAGAGCGTGGACGATAACAGGTCCGTCGTGCACTTTCTTTGCTTCCTCAAGCGCCCGAACAAGTTCCGGCACGTTGTGGCCGTCAACATAACCGATATATTTGAATCCAAGTTCATTTACCAGCGCTCCGGGCAAAACTGCTGCAGCGATCGCATCTTTGAAAGATTTCGCCGCACGTCGGAGAGAGCCGCCGATACCGGGAACGCTCTCCAGCGCGTCGCCGATCTCTTCTTTAAGATGCTGGTAGCTTTGAGCTTCTTTGATGCGGTTTAGGTAACCGTTGATCGAACCTACTGCAGGAGCGATCGACATGCCGTTGTCATTGAGCAGCACGATCAGCCTCGATTTTAGGTGGCCGGCTTGATTGATCGCTTCCATCGCCATGCCGCCTGCGACCGAAGAATCGCCTATCAATGCACAGATGTGAAAATCCTCGCCTTTGCAATCGCGGGCAACTGCCATTCCCAACCCCGCCGACAACGATGTCGAAGCGTGTCCTGCACCAAATGTGTCGTATTCGGATTCCTCGCGACGCAGAAATCCGCTCAATCCCTCATATTGCTTGATCGTATGCAGTTCGTCGCGGCGTCCGGTCAATATTTTGTGAGCGTAAGCCTGATGACCGACATCCCAAACCAATCGATCATTTGGCGTGTCGAAAACATAATGCATCGCCACAGCCAGCTCGACCGCGCCAAGGCTCGCTCCTGTATGGCCGCCAACTCGCGAGCATGTATCTATAATGAACTGCCGTACTTCATCGGCGACTTCCTGCAGGTCTTCGACCCGAAGTTCGCGCAAATCAGCCGGGGAATTAATTTCGGATAAGAATCTCATGCAAATCTGCCTTTATTATAACCAAATGTCGCATTTTAGCCTGCTCAAAAGCAAATAACTATTATCGCTAATCTTTGATCTGTAATCTATCGCAAACAAAAAACTTTAGACTAATCGCCAGTCTCTTGCGTCAAAGATGCGACAGGCAAAATGCTTGAGTAAATACTAAGAGGTACAAAATGTCATTAAAAAATAGATTTTATTCGATTCTAACGGTTGCGATTGCGATTTTCGCTGTTTCAACATTTACGTTTGCACAGGACGACAAGGCCGCAGCACCGGCTCCAGACAAGGAAAAAACTGAGAAGCACTTTAAGGGCGAAGGCCGAGGATTTGGCAAGCATGGCGGACATGGCAAAGGGTTTGGACATCGTCACGGCGGCATGATGAGGGTGATGCAAGAGCTGAACCTGACCGAGGAACAAAAAACGCAGATCCACTCGATTAGGGATGCGAACAAGCCCGATCATACGACCCATGATGAAATGCGCACGCTTTTTGAAGCAAAACGCAGCGGCACGATCACCGCAGAACAACAGGCACGGCTAGACACTCTCAAAGAACAGGGTAAGGCCAAAGCTAAAGGCGTTCACGAGCAGATCTTAAACGTGCTTACCGCCGAGCAAAAGACACAGCTTGAGCAGAAAAAAGCTGAAATGAAGCAGCGTAAGCAGGAACGCCGTCAACAGCGTGAGCAGAAGCAAAAAACTCCGGCTGCAACAACCGAAACCACAAAAGACAATTAATTTTTTTCGAACAAGGGGAACGAAAAAGACGTGAAGGGGCAATCTTCACGTCTTTTTCTTTTCTATTTTTTTTTATTTTTTCAATCTAATTTCACTTGCCCGTTGGTTGCGTTTGCGAGCGGATCGCCTTCATTGAATATAATACGTTCCCAGGTAAGCGGCGAAACCGAACCGGATTCTCCAACGGCCTGAAAGCGCAGATTCATAAGCAAGCCGTTACCGTCGATCGGCCCGTCTATTGGAATTGCGCCGTACATGACAACTCTCAGCAGTCCCGGTTCAGCAATATTTGCAACAACCGTAAGTCCACGGCTGACAGTTCCAATCACATCGACCGGACTGTCGAGTGGCTGTATCACAGACGGATCGTACTGGAGGTCGAATTCATAAGAAATGATTTTTTTGTTCGCAATCGCATCGACGCTTACAGGAACAATGATTTCTTTGCCCATGTTTGCAGTCGAATTGGGCAATTCAACGGTAATAATTCGTTCGGGCCCACTGCCTGCTGCCTGCTGTCTATCGCCAACCGCTCTCGCTGATGTATTGGTCCAGTTACCTGAAACCTCGCCCATTAG
>JANMDA010000106.1:0-6505 GCA_031376085.1 Chloracidobacterium sp. | reverse complement strand
GCAACCCGCATGAACGAGGAAAAACCGGCCGAAAATAACATAAACCACGAAGAAGAAAAGTTCTTTACCACGCCGCTAATCATTATCTTTGTCACGGTTTTTATTGACCTCATCGGCTTTGGTATGGTCATTCCGATCCTGCCTTTCTATGCCAACACGCCGCCGTTTAGCGCTACGCCGCTCGAGATCGGATTTTTGGTTGCGTCATACTCAGTGATGCAGTTCTTTTTTTCGCCCGTGCTTGGCCGGCTCTCAGATAGATACGGTCGGCGGCCGGTTTTGTTTATCAGTTTGCTTGGTTCGGCGGTTGGTTATTTTGTGATCGGTTTTGCAAACACGATTTTTCTGGTGTTTGTGGGCCGGATCATTGGGGGCATTACCGGCGGAAATATTTCTGCCGCGCAGGCTTATATCGCAGATGTCACTTCAAAGAAAAACCGTGCGAAGGGCATGGGATTGTTTGGCGCGGCGTTCGGGCTTGGTTTTATTTTTGGGCCTGCGATCGCCGGAGTTTTGAGCAAATATGGAGTTCATGTTCCGTTTTACTTTGCTGCGGCCCTTTCATTTGTAAACGCGGCCGCTCTTTATTTTATTCTGCCGGAGTCGCTAAAGCTGGGGGCGATGGCTGTTGTACAGAAACGTAAAAACCGCATCCTCGAATTATTCGACTCGTTCAGGCACAAGGAATTTCGCGAGATCAATATCGTTTATTTTCTGCTCGTTACGTCTTTCTCGATAATGACCTACGCCTTTATTCTCTTTACGGCGTACCGGTATGGATATTCGCCGGAGCAGAACGGCTATCTTTTTGCCTATGTCGGCGTCGTAGCAATTATTGGGCAGGGATTTTTGTTTGGCCGCCTTGCAAACAAATTCGGCGAGGGGCCTCTGGTCGTTATCGGCTGCCTGTTGATGGTTGTGAGTCTGTTTGCAGTGCCGCTTGTCGGTCCGCAATCCGGCGGCCTTGCCGGACTTCTGATCGGAACGGCCGTGCTATCGTTCGGCAACGCTTTTGCTTCACCGGGTCTGACAAGTCTTGCGTCAAAGACCGCAGATGAGTACGAACAGGGCCGCACAATGGGAATCATGCAGTCCGGCGCAAGTCTGGCGCGTGGTATCGGGCCGATCATAGGCGGCTTTCTTCTCAACAACACGTTCAATACGATCGACGATTTTACGGTTAAGCGCACTTTTTGGACAGCGTCGGGGATAATGTTCGTAGCGTTTTTGGTAGCTGTTTATTTTGCGAGAACGGTGAGGAAGGAAATTCTCGTTTGATGAGATCTAACTGATCGCGCGTTTGCGTCCGTTTGAGTGAATTGCAGGAAAGACGAGCCTGAATGTAGCGCCGTTGCCATGTGTGCTTTTTGCTTCAATTGTCCCGGAGTGCTCTTGAACAATTCCATATGATACGGCAAGGCCAAGTCCGGTGCCGGAACCGACTTCTTTCGTCGTAAAAAACGGATCAAAAACCTTCTTCAGATTTTCGGCGGGAATGCCTTCGCCTGTATCGGAAACCTCCACAACAACGCCCCCGTTCTCTTCTACAATTGTCTTAAGTGTAATAGTTCCGCCGTTAAACATTGCATCGCGGGCATTGAGGATCAGATTAGTAAATACCTGCTGTAGTTTTCCTCCGCTGCCTGAGATCGTCGGCGGTGAAGCAGCGTAATCTTTAACAATTTCAATGTTCGATTTTCTGAGCTGTGTTTCGAGAAGTTGAAGCGTATCGTTCAGAAGTTTATTGAGGTCGATCTCGCCAAATTCCTCAGAGTTGCCGGCGCGAGAAAAATTGAGAAGGTTGCCCACGATGTTTGATGCACGATCTGTCTGCCGCTGCATTTTTTGAAGCAAAGCGTGCTTGGGATCCGTTTCGGGTATCATGCCGAGCAGCATCTGCGTATAACTCGAAACGCCGGTCAACGGCGTGTTGACCTCGTGAGCAACGCCGGCCGCAAGCAGGCCGATGCTCGACAGTTTCTCGCTTTGCTGCAGCGTCTCTTCGAGTTTGACACGCGAGGAGACATTTTCAAGGACGATGATCGCACCAGTCTGCTGATTTGAGACCGACCTGAGCGGCGCCACAGCGACATTTAATATCAATGAGTGTCCGGCTGCATCGTAGGTATGGAGCTTGTAGGCGTTTCGCACCTCGGTCAGATGCCAGCGCGATTTGCCGAGAATATTCTCGAGATTGAGGGCGAAACTTTCGTCAAAGATATCTTCGACAAGTTTTCCGACCACCGCTGATCGGTCGAGCCCGATCATTTCTTCAAACGGCGAATTGCAGCGCGTGATGTGCCCGCCCTCGTCCACAGCGAGCAAACCCACATTGACCGATTCGACAATGGACTCGTTAAATTCTTTGAGCAACGCAAGCTCTTCCGTGTGCTGTTTTTGCTGGCCGTAGAGCTGGCTGTTTTCGATAGCGACCGCAATGTAACCGGAAACTGTTTTCAAAATTTCAAGATCCTCGGACGAGAGCAGCGAACCATCGCTCGCGCGTCCAAGTCCGATCACGGCAACCATCTTGCCGCCGACAACGCACGGCACAAAATAATGCAATTCCTGCCGCACAGGTTTTTTGCCGCTGCCGTTTCCATTCGATCCGGCTTGTATTATTTCGGCGTCCTGCCGGTCAAATTCATCGGCCCTTACGACACCACTCAAAGTTGATTTTTGGCGGATCATCGTCCGAAAATCAGCCGGTATCCTATACTCTTCGGTAAAGCCGACGGACTTTGCTATGCGGTAATGTTCGGCGGCCCTTTCGTCCTCGACAAAAACCGCAACCTTTTGAACGTCAAGCACCTGACAGACGCGCTCAGTCAAGCCATCCAGTAAAGGCCCAAGCGCGGTCGTGGCCGAAAGCGTCTTCCCAAAATCAAGCAAGCCCTGCCGCATGTCATAACGCTCGCCGTAAAAAAATCTGTCCGCACGCTCCTGCAGGAATTTTTTCAGCGGCTCGCTGAGCAGGACAATTGCGGCCATCGCGATCAGGGCGATCAACGCTCTGAGAGTGATCTCAGTTGTCGAAAGATTGTTGCCGACGGCAAGGAAAACCAGCCCGAGAGCAACCGCGCCGATCATCATCGCAATAGCGATTGTCGTCATTGCATAGACCAGCGCGCGGCGGACAACGACATCAACGTCCATCAGGCGATACCGGACGACCGAGTGGCCAAAGCTCAACGGGATCAATGCAAGCGGCAGCGTCGTTATCGCCGTGCTGAAATTATCGTCAGGTATCGGTATGCCGAGGCGTTCGACAAGCTGCATAAGCACGACCGGAACTATCGCAGCGATCGTTCCCCACATTGTCCATTTCAGCCGCTGACGAACCACAACCTGGCGATACCTGAAAAAACGCCAGACAAGCAGGCTCGCTCCTGACGAAACTCCGATCACGAAATGATAGAAATTCGCCTTATACAAAACGCCAAACAGATCGCCTCTGTCGATAAGACTGGCAATACTTTCGGTCAAAGCCGATTCCGGCCAAAACTGGGGAACAAGCGACAAAAATATCAGTGTGAGTGAAAAAATAGTAGCCGGAATATACAGAACGTAAGTTTTCCAGCGCGGATCTGTAAATACGGCACTTCGGATCGGATAACGAATGCAAAAATGGACAAAAAGCGGAACAAAGAAGGCAAGTGCGATGTTATCCAGCAGATCGATCGCAAGGTCAAAATCCTTTCCTATTCCTATCGCTTTGTATGTATGGAAAATAAACGCCGCAAGGCAAACCGTCGCGAAATGCAAAACGAACGGCGAACGGCTTCCCTGCTTGAAAAGCACAAAGATACCGACACCGAGCCAGATCACGCCGACGATCGACAGAAAAATGATCGACGGGCTCCATCGCGGTATCGGGTCGATATGCCGCAGGTCTGCAAAATAGTAATTGTCGGCAAAAGAATAGGCGGGCTTTTGATAAAAATAGGTAAGATTACCGTCGACACCTGCCGTTTCCAGATACATCTGCACATCGGCGGGCGAAGTGATCTCTTCAGTTTTTTCACCATCGAAACCGATGCCGATCAATTTATCGCCAACCGAGATTCCGGCCCGCGATCCTGCAAAACCCGGTGTTACCTTCGTTGCATAAATGCCGTCGCCTTTTTGAATCCAATTTATTCCATCGGTCGGCGGAAGATTTTGCAAGGCACGCTGAGACAAGTTTAGTGCCGCTGCCGTGACAAACAGCACGCACGCCAAGAGCCAGATCAGGCTCCAACTTGTCAACATTTTTTCCTTCATCCGATCAGGGCATACCTCGCCAAGGTATTTTCAACGCAATATACGTTCCAGTCTATATCATACCCAATGGCTGGACGGAACGTGTGTTTTACTCGAAAAAACCTCTATTTTGGCCAAAAAAAGCATAGTTATCCGTCCCCGTTTATTCAGCTTTTTGCTGATAATCCGAGATTTTGGAAATAAAGCTCGATGCAAAAGGCGCGAACGTCAGTAAGGGCGGAACACTCAGCTTTGAATGTATCGCCGGGTTTTTGCAATTATTCTAGAATCTTACTTGAATGCCGCCGCGGAGTATTCGCTGTTGGCCGGTCAATTTCAGGCTTCCTTCTTCGCCAAAAATGCCGGACTGGAAGTCGAAGAGATTTCGCCCGTCGATGATCGCCTGGGCACGCAGCGGCAGGCCAAAGGTCGGCAGGTTTTGCGTGATCATTACGCTCAGGCCCGGATCGTAGATGGCCAAACGGCCCTTGAACGGATCGATAGCAAAAACCGTAGCCTGAGGAGAAAAACGAAAGATCGTCCTGACGCTGGTTCCTGTTCTTAATTCAGCCGCTAATTGGCCAAAAAACGATTGGAAAAAATCCGCATCAAAAACATGTGCAGGGTCAGTGATCGCCGCAGTTGAAAGCTTTTGGCCGCTGCCAAATGAATAACCGCCTGACGCCGTGAACAATTCATTCAGACGTCTGGTGTAAACGATGCTTATCCCTTGAGCTTTGCCTTGCTGGTTGGCGACAAAATCGCCAAATCCGTCTCCGCCAAGCGTGTCGAATGACAAACTGTTCAGCCCAACACCTCTTCCCAGAGTCGTGTCGAAAAACACATTTGCGTCAACACTCGAGGAACTATCGATCACACGCTCGATGCCAAATTCGAGCCGGCGGCTCTTATTCATTTGCGGCTTGCTGTTAACGAGGACAAAGTCATCGACTGCTACCGGTTCGGCAAACGCTACGCTTTCGCCTTCTAGGTCGATGGCACGCGCCCAAGTTTTTTCTTCGGTTTGAGTAGTTAAAGCCGTATGGAATCGTGTCTTTGAATTTAAGTCGTATTGAAGTCCCAATCGCGGAGAAAGCGATGAATCATGGCCGGCGCCGACAAACCGCGAGTAATCGAAACCAAAAACAAGAATTATTCCTTCGCGTATCTTCCATTCATCGAGTGCCTGAAACGACAATTGTCCGAGCGGCTTTTCTCTATTTGAGGCCGAGACGTTTCCGAGCAAGCCGACAGATGAATTTAATCGAAGCTGATGATCTGCAGAGGCGCGGAACTTGAGGCTGGTTTCGAGCCGCTGCGGAGAACTTCTGCCGGCGCCGGTCTGTCCCGCAACCACCAAATCTGCATCCTCGCTGACCGGAAGCAGCGTCGCAAAATTTACGCCGGCGAAATTGCCGCTTTCCGAACCGGCAAAATACGTTTCGACAACTGTCTGGGCTTTCCTGTGTGAAGAGCCTTCGTCACTGGCGGACAAAGTATCTGTCTCCAGCGAAGCATTTGTATCTTCGTCAACGGAACTATTGCCTTCTTGATTTTGATAAATAGAACGCTGGGTCTGAGCGCCGCGAATACGCCATTTTGAGCTATTTCTATCAAGCCGTTTTTCTGGAAGCGTGTCTCCGCTGCCCGCACGCTCAAGCTTGAAACCATAACTGAGGTCGGCCGCCCGTGCTACCTCAACCCCGAACAAGTATGTCGGATTAAACCCTTGTGCAACGGCCAGCACTGTATAAGTTCCCGGCAAGATCTTCGCCAGAAAACTGCCGTCAGTAGATGAAGTAACTTGCTTCAAAAGCCGCGAAGTCCCGGCACGAAAAATCGCAACCGTTGCCTCGGCGATCGGGCTTCCGCCGTCGTCACGGACAATTCCTCTGATCGTTCCGAGCGTTCCCGATTTCGCCGTAATAATGCTCGTACTCGCCGAGGGCGCGGCAGCAAACGCAGCCGAAATCGGCAACAGCACAATAAACAGAGTCTGGAAAACTCTCTTTCCTTTTATCGAAAAACCCATGAATTCGAACGAGCGCGCGTAACTCTCGTATTTTGTTCCCAAAAACAATGCGTGTCAAGCCTATATCGAGCGCGGTTCTCTCGATTCTACGATGCGATAAACTTGACAAAGTTTGCCCTTAGGCTAGAATTGAATTCTGCCTTTTGGCAGATGCGGAGACGTGGCTGAGCGGCTGAAAGCGGCGGTTTGCTAAATCGTTGTAGCGTTAAAAACTACCACAGGTTCGAATCC
>JANMDA010000063.1:0-16005 GCA_031376085.1 Chloracidobacterium sp. | reverse complement strand
TTATTCGTAAATGTTCCATCGACCTCTGCAAAACTCGCCGCCGAAAACACGACATCTGCAAACGCCGTAGTCTCGGTCTGGAAAAGCTCCTGTATGATTACAAAATCCTTGCCTTCGAGAATACTAGCGTCCTGAAGACTTCCGCCGATCAACAATGCGTTTGAATTTTTTACAACTTCATCAACCGGTTTTCGGCCCGGCGTCGTATCGTGTGCGCCGACCGAATTGTTATATCTCGGCAGCGGATGAAGCAACACACGGCGGTTTTCGGCACTGAAAGAAGCGGCTGAAGCAGCGATGGCGGCCTGCTCATCGGCAGAAAGTTCGCCGCCGAACATGATGATCACATCACCTTCGGTTTCGTTGATCGTCTTTCGAACCGTCTCAATCTCACTAGCATCGATGCCCAGTTTTTCGGCGGCCAATTGATCGCTTCCAGCGTCAGCCAAAGCAAGTGCAAAAGCGTCGATCGATCCCGAATTCACATGAACAAATTGTGTCGCGCGTCGCGATAGATTAATCGGTGTATCGTTAATGCAGATAAATTTTGCTCCGCCGTTTTGAACCGCTTGCCGAATCTGTTTAGCCGTATAACTCTGTTCCTCTTCCGGCTCTCCACCGATGAGAATAATGGTTTTGGCATACCTAATCTCTTCGTGCGTGCAGAGCGGCACGCTAAGGTTATCGAATGTCGCAGCCAAATCATTTACATCCGAAACAGCAAAGTTATCACTTCCAAACGTTTCCGACGCAAAACGTTTTAGGGTGAAGACAGACTCATTGGTGAGTCTGGGGCTAGCGATGACGCCGACCGATTTGCCGTGCTCCTTCAGTTTATCTGCCGCAAATTTTATCGCCGCATCCCATGTTGCCGGTATCAATTTTCCGCCTTTTGTATAGCGGATCATCGGCGTCTTGATTCGATCAGGATGATTGATAAATTCGTGGGCAAAGCGTGCCTTTACATCGAGGAATTCGCCGTTGAGGCCATTTACATAACGATCCCGGGCCACAATGCGATGCACCGCTCCGCCGCGCGAACCAATGGAAAGCTGCATTCCGTCCGAGCCGTAAACGTCCGTTGTGATGGTTTGTTCGAGTTCCCAAGGCCTTGTCTCATGACGATAAACACCGTCGAGCAACGTGCCGGTCGGACAAACCTCGATACAGTTGCCGCACTGCGAACAATTGAGCCAGCCGCCGTATGTTCCAATGACGGTACTCGACCCGCGATTGCCGGCCTCGATAGCGTCCTCGCCCATCCACTCGCTGCAGACGCGCGTGCAGCGTTTGCAGAGAATGCATCGCTGCGGGTCGTTGGCGACTATCGGCGAAAGATATTTTTCGGGTTGGGCGTTCTTTTTCTCGGAGAATCGTTCCTCAACATCGCCCCAGTCGAAGATCACTTCCTGCAATTCACATTCGCCGCCGCGGTCGCAAACCGGGCAATCGAGCGGATGATTTGCGAGCAGGAATTCACCCATCGCACGCTGCGCCTTTTCGACCTCCTCAGACTGCGTTGTGACGACCATTCCGTCCTGGCATATGATCGTACACGAGGTTTGCAGCTTCGGCATTTTCTCGATGCGAACCAGACACATCCGGCACGAGGCCTGCAGTTCCAAGTCCTTGTAATAGCAAAACGACGGAATCCCGAAGCCCTTCTCGCGGCACACGTCTATGAGACGCGAGCCTTTACCGACCTCGAATTCTTTTTCGTTTATGGTTACTTTTATCTGTTCTGACATCACTTCTTTCGCGAATACTGCATCTCGGTCGCCTTTGATTCGTATCCCTCAGGCGAAATATTGTAAGCAGTAATTACCAGACTATCGCCGTCGATAAGATCGATCTCTGTCCGCCATCCCCAACGCGGTGTATCTGGACCTGTGTAATATGTTCCGGTTGCCGCAAACCTGTCGCCCGCATCACCCTCCGAAAACATGATCGCAGTCGACATATGAAAGCTGTCGACCCACGCCGTTTGAAACTTGTTCGCCGCAAGATCAAATCCAAATATCGCCACACCTTCAAACGTTTTGCCGCTAAGACTGCCGACGTACTCATGTACGATAAATCGGCCGTCCAATATCGCCGACATCTTTCCGGTCATTGGCGATTCATCCGCGACAACGTCCGGCTCGAACCACGTTTTTGTAACGCCCTGCCATTCGCCAACCAAACCGGCCAATTGAGAATGCGGTCCATTCTCTTTCGATTCTTCAAACTTCATTCTGCGACATCAGCAGCCGGAACACGTTTGACCGCTCTTTTCCTGACTGGTTTTTCGGCAACAGGTGCCCCTTCCGGACGAGCCGCAAAAACTGCCTTTTTTGCTTTTTGCCGCGTCTTTCCAAAACTGCCCGCAAAAATTTTCCCTCGTCTTGTTCGTTTATCTCCCTTTCCCATTTCTTTATTTCTCCTTTTCGTCGTCTGTGGGACTACCTTTCCCGTTTAGAATTCCGATAATATAATCCTGAATGCGGTCGTTAGTCGCCAGTTTGTTATGATCTTCGCAAATAAATTTGTCCGATTTATTTCCTACGATCGAAGCCAACCCGGCCTTTTCCGATTGTGTAATTGCTTCCAGCGAGCGGCTGGTGACTATGCCGTCACCGGGTGACAACATCAGTTTTCTTAATTCATCGTCACTTACCTTGACGCCATCCTGACGCGTAAATCCCTTTGGGCCAAATAGCGTTTTCCATTTTTTTGCTTTTTCGTCCCTGTATATTACGACCGCATCCAGTGCCGTCTTGCAGTCTGCTCCTAGCAGGTGGAAAGAGATCCCACCTGTCTGGCCATTTGCAGTATTGAGAGCTTCGTGCAGACGTTTCCCCCGGTCGAGAGCAGCTGCAAAATAATTTGCCGCGATCTTTCGCTCGGCGGAATTGAAATGTGATGCAAATTTCTTATCATCAATAGCATTCCAGCCGTATTTTGACCAGACCTTTGGATCGTAAATATCGACTTCAACCGGTTCAAGCCTATCGTCAAATGCCCGAAAGGTGCCCGGCGCCGGCAAAAGCTGATATGTCGACGGAATGGTAAACACCGTGAATTTTGAGGTGTCCTGAACTAACGGCAGCTGGAGGCGAAGCCCGCCAATAGAAAATCCATTGAGTAGCGAACTTATAGTCAATGCGGAACCTTCATTCGGGGTTCCCATCAGGATAATTTTGTCAAAATCTTTGGCTCCGGCCCAGGTCGGAACAGCCTTACGCTTACCTGTAGGCAGATCGGCGTCGCCATACATTGCAGCGTATCGTGAAATAATGCCGCCCATGGAATGAGCAACGATATCAAATTTCAAATTCGGCTTTTTAAGCTTTAGTTTTAATTCCTCAACGCGTTTGATAAGGAGCCTGGCGTTTGAGACATTGTCGAGCCGCCAGTCGTAAGAAAACAAATACAACGAATCTTCAAAGCCGTTTTCCGAAGGAGATTCCCATTTTTCTTCGTGATAACCGCCGCGAAGTGTCATCGCCTTGATAAAACTGCCATAAACATCGATAGCCGGAAATATTCCGATCTTCACGCTTCGTAAGACATCACCCGGCGTCAGATTATCATGGATCTTGGTTGGGTCGGCCACGATCGGCAGCCTTAGATCTTCCGACTTTATCTTAAAAGTCCTGTACCAAACCCTTTCTTTTGTATCCTTGTGCTGCAGTTCTGACCCGGACAAACCGGGGATCAAAATCACCGGGTTCTTGCCCTGCGCGAAAAGCGAAAAACTCAGCGCCGCTAGCAAAAAGCTGATCTGGGCACTCGATACAAATAAATTTCTGAAGTTTCGTCTCGTCATCCTATAAGTTTGGCGCTACCCCGTTCGAACTGGTCTTATCCGACAACCATTTCTTGAAATCGCCCGGAAACTGTTTAATCGCGCTCTGTATCGGCCACGCTGCCGCGTCGCCAAGCGGACAAAACGATTTGCCCTCGATGTTGTCGCAGATGTCGAGCATCAACTGAGCATCCTCGGGCCGTCCGCCGCCGGAGGCGATGCGGTCGAAAATCTTGACAAGCCAATCGGTTCCCTCGCGGCAAGGCGTGCACCAGCCGCATGATTCATGTTTGTAAAACTCGGTCAGATTTTTGGTTGACTCCATAATGTCAACCGTTTCATCCATAACCATCATTCCACCTGTTCCAAGCATCGTGCCGGCCGCAACCAATCCCTCGTAATCCATCGTCACATTTTTGCCGAGGATCTGTCCGGCGTTCATTATGTAAACGCTCGATCCGCCGGGAATGACAGCCTTCAGCTTTTTGTCGTCTCGAAGCATTCCGCCGCAGTCCTCGAAAATAAACTTTTCCATATCGGCGTAGCCCATCGGAAGCTCGTAAACGCCCGGTTTTTTGACATGTCCGCTGATTGACCAAAGTTTCGTGCCACCCGATTTTTCTGTACCGAGATCGCGCCATTTGATACCGCCCATCTCAATGATCTGTGGAATGGATGTGAATGTTTCAACGTTGTTCACGATCGTCGGACAGGCATAAAGCCCTTCGACAGCCGGAAACGGCGGCTTTAAACGCGGATGCCCGCGATAGCCTTCGAGCGAACTCAGCAACGCGGTTTCCTCACCGCAAATATAAGCACCGGCGCCGGTGTGCGTATGCAGCTCAAACGAAAACTGCTTTCCTAAAACGCTCTTTCCGAGTATTCCTGCTTCTCTCGCTTCGCGGATCGCGACATCCATTATGTCGATCAGGTATTTGTATTCGCCGCGAGTATAGATGTAACCGGTGTTAGACCCCAAGGCCCAGCCCGCCATGATCATTCCTTCGATCACGGCATGCGGGTCAAACTCCATCAAATATCGGTCTTTGAACGAACCAGGCTCCGATTCGTCGGCGTTGCAGACGACATATTTCGGTTTTGGCGAATCCTTAGGCACAAAAGACCATTTCATCCCAGTCGGAAACCCCGCACCGCCGCGTCCGCGAAGCGCCGAGTCCTTAACTTCCTGAATGATCTGCTCCGGCGTCATCGAAAGCGCCTTTTCGAGCGACTTATAGCCGCCGGTTTCGGCATACACCTTCAACGTATGGCCGTCTTTGACGCCAATTCGCTTTAATGACAATGGTTCGCAGCCTATTGCTTTGATTTCCATCTATTTACAATCCGTCAGAATCTTATCCACTTTTTCAACTGTCAGGTCTTCGTGATAATCAAACCCGATCTGCATCATCGGTGCGGTGCCGCAGCTTCCGAGACATTCGACCATCGTGACGGTGAATTTGCGGTCCTCGGTCGTCTCGCCGGGATGGATGCCGAGCTTTGAACAAATGTGTTCGGTAATGTCAGGCTCGCCCATGATCCTGCACGACAGTGTCTTGCATATCTGTATGTGATGACGACCGACCTGACGCAGATTGAACATCGAATAAAACGTCGCCGTTTCCCAAACGTCCGTCACCTCAAGACTCAAAAACTTTGCCAAAAAATTCACGCCCGGATTATCGATCCAACCGCGCTCGCGCTGAACGAGCATCAACAGCGGTATCAACGCAGATCGAGTGCGATCCGCCGGATATTTCGCGACGTGCATTTTCATCTCGTCAATGATTGCCGGAGAAAACTCAGCGACCTCGTCAGAGACGAGAACTTTGTCGGTAAAACTTGTTGCGGTATGTGCAGCCATTTCTACCTATCAATTTCCCCCAATACAATATCCAAACTACCGATAATGGCTACAACATCGGCAACCATTTCACCTTCGCACAATACTGGCAGGGCGGCGAGGTTAACAAAGCTTGGGCCGCGGAAATGGACGCGTTCCGGTTTTGGGCCGCCGTTGGACTTCATATAAACCCCAAGTTCGCCTTTAGAGGCTTCGATGGCGTGATAGACCTCACCTTTGGGAACATTAAAGCCTTCGGCGACGATCAGGAAATGGTGTATGAGCGAATCCATATGCTTTCGCATATCGTCGCGGTCGGGCAGGACGATCTTTGGAGCGTCTGCTTTGATCGGGCCCGGCTTTAATCTTTCGAGCGCCTGGCGGACTATCTTGTAAGATTCAAGACATTCACGCATTCGAACTTTAAACCGTGCCCAGACATCACCGTCCTGTTCAACGGGAATATCAAAATCGTAAGTCTCGTAACCGGTATAAGGATTGTCGCGGCGGAGGTCTAGGTCAACGCCGCTGCCGCGAAGGCATGGGCCGGTCAGCCCCCAATTAATGGCTTCGTCACGATCGATAATGCCGATGCCTTTGGTTCGGCTCATCCAGATCGTATTTCCCGTAACCAGAGTGTCAAAGGTATTCATCGCCTCGGGAAAATCGGCCATGAACTGGTTGCAGCGCCGTTCGAAACCTGCGGGCAGATCCATCATCAAACCACCGATGCGGAAATAGCTCGGCGTCATCCGTCCGCCCGAAGCGGCTTCGATCAGGTTCAATATCTTTTCACGCTGCCGAAAACAGTAGAAAAAGACCGACATTGCCCCAATGTCGAGACAGTGTGTTCCCAGCCAAACCATATGCGACGCAATTCGCTGCAATTCGCACATCAAAACACGAATGACCTGCGCGCGTTCAGGAATCTCAAGGTCGAGCAGCTTTTCAGCCGCCATCACATACGCAAGATTGTTACCAAGCGGATTGAGATAATCCATCCGATCGGTGATGACGATACCCTGCTGGTATTTCTTGTATTCAAAGAGCTTCTCCATTCCCGTATGGAGATAACCGATGTCAGGAATGCACCCGACAACAAGCTCGCCGTCAAGCCTCAGATCGAGCCGCAAAACACCATGCGTAGAAGGGTGTTGCGGCCCCATCGACAGCGTCATCTCGGACTCAAGCGATTGGTCGAGAACGGCGGCGCTTGATACTGTTGGAGTAAGACTCATTTATTTTCCGCTGGAGGAGCCTCCATGATAATCTCGACTCGGCATGGGTGTTTATCGTCGGAGTCGGACATAATTTTTTCCTTAGTGATGGAGCGCACGATTGTCAGAACATTGTCACAGCCCCCTTCCGTTGAACGCGTAACCTCGCGAAACATTTCTGCCGCCTCCGAAGGGGACATTTTCTCCTGCCATACAGTGCCTGCATAAAACTGTCGCTCGCCCTGCTTAAATTCTCGGTACACGTAGCTAACCAATGAACTGCCATCAAACACAACCCGAAGCTTTCTATCTACCTCAAAGTCGCTCATTGGATCAGTACTCATCGATTCAGCTTGCTTCGACCTGAGTTCTTTTTTTAGTGACGAAAAAAACTTCGGGAGAAACTCCTTTTCTATCGTCTCCTCGATATTAGAAGTTGCACCGCTGTCTAATACGAACACACCAAATGTGTAGTCTTTCTCGATTCGCCGAGCGAGAAAAGTTTTTTTTGTTTCATCTCGCGCGATCATCTTTAGCCCTCTTGGACAAGCAAAGTTATAGCCCGGAAATGAGCAAGCAGGAGTGCTCGAAACCATGCGCTTTTGCGCAGCCGACGTATCCGCGAAGGCCGCAATGACTATTAGGCAAGCTGTAAGACGGACAAAATATTTCATCAATTCAAACTGTAAGGCTCGTAGCCTCGCAACGGATAATCTTTTCTCAACGCATGGCCGTCAAAATCCGACGGCAGCAAAATGCGTCGCAAATCGGGATGGCCTTCAAATTTGACGCCGACGAGATCGTAAGTCTCGCGCTCGTGCCAATTAGCCGTTTTCCAAAGCCCTGAAACCGTCGCCACACTCGCCTCGTCTTCGCTCAGAAGCACTTTCAATCGCAGACGGAGATGGTGCGTTGTCGAAAATAAATGATAATTGACCTCGAAACGCGGATCTTCTTCGGGGCCTCGATCAGCTCCGCAAAGGTCGGCTAGCATATCAAAGCCGTGCTTTTCCTTTAGAAAAAAGCATATATCGACTATCGATTCGCGCGGCACAATAACCGTCACTTCGCCATGGCCCTCGGTGACGTTTACCACCCAAGCCTCATTCTTTTCCTTCAGCTTTTCCACAAAAGCGTGGAGCTTTTCAGTCATATAAACTCATACACCGCAGAGACGCTGAGACACAGAGTTTTTCTTTTGATTTCTCTGCGGCTCCGCGTCTCTGCGGTTCAAATCAAATTACGACGACCGCCGCTTCTCGTGTTTCGACGGCACCGAATATGGCCGCGCGGTTTCACCTGCCGCGACCTCAACTTCCGTTTCCCGTTCTAAAGCTGTGCCTTCGGTAACCGGCAGCGTTCCCGGAACCATCGATTCGCGCGATTCTGATTCGAACGTATCGCGGCGGTCCTTGACCGATTCCTTCATTATCTTGTCCTGGAGCATCATGATCGCATGAACCAGCATTTCGGGCCGAGGCGGACAGCCGGGAACGTAAATATCAACCGGAACGATCTTATCGACGCCCTGAACGATGGCGTAATTATCAAACACGCCGCCCGATGTCGCACATGCTCCCATCGAGATAACCCATTTAGGCTCAGGCATTTGGTCGTAAATTCTACGCAGCACCGGAGCCATTTTTCGCGAAACGCGGCCGGATACGATCATCACATCGGCTTGTCTCGGGCTTGCTCGAAAAGTCTCTGCACCAAACCGCGACAGATCGTTGCGGGCCGAAACTGTATTCATCATTTCGATAGCACAGCAAGCCAAGCCGAATGTCGCCGGCCAAAGGCTCGATTTGCGTGCCCAATTGACTATGGCATCGAGTCGGACGGTGACAACGTCGGGCAGCGATTCGAATAGATTATTTTCTAAGCCCATAAATTCAAGCGGCGATACTCATCTTCGCAGCTTCCTCGCGACGATTTTTCAACATCGCTTTTGCCTCTTCGCGAGCCTCGGCTCTGGCCTGTAGGCCCCAATCGAAAACGCCCTTTTTCCAGACGTAAATGTAGCCGACGACCAGCGTCGCCACAAAGGTCATAATTTCGACAAAGGCGATGGCTCCGTATGCGATCCCGCTGAGCTTTTCAGCGGCCATAAGGCTTTTGAATGCGACCGCAAACGGAATGATAAACAGAACTTCGATGTCGAACAAAAGAAAGATGACCGCCACTGTATAGAATTTGATCGAGAACCTGTCGCGTGCCGATCCGACCGGGTCTTTGCCACATTCGTAAGGCATCAGCTTTATAGCTGTTCGCTTGCGTGGGCCGATGAGCTGCGTGACCAGCAACTGGCTTACGCCAAACCCGGCAGCGACCAAAAACATGATCGCTATCGGGACATAATCGAACACATTGTATTCAGACATTTACGCGTTGCCGTCCTTTCCGGTTTTTCTAACACAAGATAAGAAAATACCGCTCTTAATTCACTCAAAACATTGAGAATTTTGGCACAAGTTCAATCGTAAGTTAAGCATCAATTGGTGTCAAGGCGTCTCAACCCAAGCAAAATAACCTTTACATCGTGCAAAACAAGTCCACACTGAACATTTATTCATTGACCGCAAATATAAGCGTATGGTAACTTTAATGTTGGCGAAGTATGCCGCCATACCGCTGTTTTTCCCGCATCTTTCAGGTAATTTCACCGTGATCTCAGGTTTTAATACAGACGTAAAATTCGACGACGTCGTCTATCATATCCAGACCGAGGATAAAGGCCTAAAGTCGCGCCTTATCATATCGCTGGTCTATGATCGCGGGACGATCCTCGCCAGCAAGCGCTCGTCTTATGAGGATATGGCGAATGGAACTTTTGATGAAAATGTGCTGGCCGAACGGCTCCAAAAACAGCACAAGCTAATATGCGCTGCGGTCAAGGCAGGCAGGATTAATGACTTGAAGGCAATGACCGACGACTATGGCAAAAAGGCGCCGACAAAATCCGAGCATGTAACTGAGGCTCAAACCGCCTACGAGTCCGCCGTCAGCAAACCTCAGGCGATCGCAGTGATCGATGTGCATAAGGTTGTAACTTACAATACATCAGTTTCAACTGAAGAAACGGTGCCGAAGCCAATTTCAATGCCTGATGAAGGCCCTATTTCCAGCCTTAATCTTGAAATAATCGATGACGGCCCTATTTTTGAAGGCGTAAGTGTAATCGAGGAAGAAGCTGTTCTTTCGGCGGAAGCAGTTAATGTAGTCAGCGAACTTTCCGGCACAGAACGGCCCGTTAATAACAAACTCAGTCTGGAACTTCTTGGCGATACAAAATTCAAAGGCGGCGACCGCAGCACCGTAAACATAATGGTCTGCCGAGGCACCAACCGCAAAGTCGTCAACGACGCTCAGATAATGATAAAGGTGCTCGGATCTAGTTTCAGGCCGCTAATCTTTCACGCCAAAACGGACAAAAACGGCCTAGCCAAGGTGCATCTGCAGCTGCCGCATTTTCAAGCTGGCCGCGCCGCATTACTAGTTCGGGTGATCAGCAGCGGAGAAGAGCTTGAACTGCGCCGTATTGTCACGCCCGGATAATCTCAGATTTAAAATCTCAAATTTGAAATTAACCTGGTCAAAGCGGAAACTTGAGTTAATGGCCGCAATAAATATTTCGCTCAACGGAGAGGCCCGCGAAGTCCCCGACAAGATCAATATAGACCAACTTCTCGATCTTTTTTCTCTGCCAAAACAACGCGTCGCAATCGAAATCAATAGCAGCGTTGTTCGTCGAGCCAATTGGGCCACAACAATTGTTCACAATGCCGATAAGATCGAAGTGGTTCATTTTGTCGGCGGCGGCTGACTTTGCGTTCTTTGCAGCTTTGCGTGAAAATCGAACTGAATAATATGTCAGACGCATTTTCGCTAGCAGGCACAACTTTTACTTCACGTCTCATCATCGGCACAGGCAAATATCGTTCTTATGACGAGATGAAGGCTGCTCACACGGCTTCGGGCGCCGAAATGGTGACGGTTGCCGTCAACCGCGTGCCGCTCGACGGGAAGACTGAATCGTTTCTCGATCATCTCGATCAAAAAATGAAGATATTGCCAAATACGGCCGGATGTTACGACGCCGACCACGCCGTACGCACCGCGCGGCTCGCCCGCGAAGCTCTCGATACTGAATGGATCAAGCTTGAGGTCATCGGCGATCAGGTAACTTTGCTTCCTGACAACGAACAGACACTCGAAGCGGCAAAAGTGCTTGTAAAAGAGGGATTTATCGTTTTACCGTATTTTACTGACGATCTGATAATGGCTAAAAAGCTGCTCGACGCCGGCTGTCCTGCCGTGATGCCGCTTGCGGCGCCTATAGGCTCCGGAATGGGCGTTCAAAATCCCTCTAACTTAAGGATAATGCGCGAGCAGTTGCCCGATGCGACGATCATCGTTGATGCCGGTGTTGGCGTGCCGAGCGACGCAGCCATCGCGATGGAACTCGGTGCCGATGCAATATTAATGAACACAGCAATTGCAGAATCACGCGATCCGGCCCAAATGGCAACCGCTATGAATCTCGCCGTCGAAGCCGGCCGCCTTGCATATCTCGCAGGCCGAATGCCAAAGCGCCTTTATGCTTCGGCATCGAGCCCGATCGAACACGCCATCGGTGCAGAAGCCCGCACAAAGTAAGGGTATCTCATATGCAAATTCGAGTACTTTTCTTTGGTTTGACTGCTGATATCTCCGGCAACCGCCAAATCGAAATGGAGTTAACTGAACAGCGGAAAGCCAAATACATTTTTGACCAACTGCTTCTTGAACACCCGAAGTTTGCTTCTCACCAACTTCTTTTTTCTGTAAATGAGCAATACGCAACCGGCGAAGAGATATTGGAGGACGGAGATGAACTTGCGATTTTCACTGCCGTTTCGGGTGGTTGACAGATCATTTTGGTTGTTTCGTTTCACCTCACACGGGTGAAACACGATGAAACGGCTAATTTTTTTGCAATAGCGTGGATTTCTTTGAACTCACAACTGAACCCATCGACATTACATCCGTATCGCGGCGTGTTGTGCCGCCGGAATGTGGTGCGACCGTGACGCTTGACGGGTATGCGCGAAAATTTACCAAGCAAAAGGACGACACGACACGCGAGACTCTTTATCTCGTTTACGAAGCCTACGAAGAAATGGCCCTTAAAGAAATGCAAAAGCTCATCGCTCAGGCCAGGCAAGAGTTTGAGATCTCGAATGTCGGCATCGTCCACCGCACAGGCCGCCTTGAGATCGGCGAAACCAGTGTCGTCATCTCGGTCTCCGCACCGCACCGCAAAGCCGCATTTGCAGCCTGTGAATGGCTTATACGAGAATTGAAACGCACTGTGCCGATCTGGAAAAAAGAAGTTTACGCCGATAACGAAAAGTGGATAGAAGGTGAGATATGAAAGGTAATTGAACCGCCTGAAATTCCTCAATAAGTGACCGCCAGATTTGCGTGCCTCGTTTTTGTCCCTCAACAGATGCGTTTCGGCTGTTTGTCGGCTTGACATTGCCTTAAAACGGCTCATAATTAACTCGTTTAATCTGTAAACTCAATTTCAGAGATTCGATAATGCCCAACGCTACATCGTTTTATGCCATTGACTGGAAAACCCGAGAAACTTTAAGGAATAGGAGATTTTGTGAATTATGTTGGATAATCAATTTTCGAACAAAAAGAGTGTCAAAATGCGGCTTTTGCTTGCATTTATGTTCGCCGTGATGGCGACATTTGCAGTAAATATTAATGCTGCGACATTCGTGGTCAATGATGTGAATGATGTGCAGGACGCAACTCCCGGAGACGGCATATGTGCCACAGCCGGAGCAGTTTGCACGCTGCGCGCTGCAATTACGGAAGCCAACGCTCTCGCCGGCGCGGATATTATCACACTTCCGGCCGGGATCTATACCAGAGCGCTCATTGGCAGTGACAATACAAATGCTGCCGGTGATTATGATATAACGACGGACATCACTATCAATGGTGCAGGCTCCGCCACAACTATTATTCAGGCTGATGCTCTTCCTAATACTGCCGCCGAAAGAGTTTTCCATTGTTTCACCGGCGCCGGAACGGTTGCGATCAACGATGTCACGATCCGTCACGGAAATACTGCTATTAACAGTTCCGGCAGCGGCATACGTCTCGAAAGCGCAACTTTGAATTTCACACTCAACAATTCAATTGTTACCCTCAACCGGTCGGCAGGATCATCGGGTGGAATTTCCGGTATCTCCGCCGCCTCAGTGACTATCGGCAACAGCACAATTAGCAATAATAATGCTGGTAGTTCTGTCGCAGCTTCCGGCGCAAGCGGTGCGGGAATGCAGATTGGTGCTATCGCGACATCCACCTTCACGAATACAAATATTACCGGCAACGTTATTAATTCAACTGTTTCCAACGCTTTTGGCGCAGGCCTCGCGATTCTCGGTACCGGCGTCACCGTTACAATGACAGGCTGTACTGTTAGTAATAATAGCGGAACGAGTACCCTCGCTGGCGGTTTTGCTACTGCGGGAGGTATTTATAACCAGCAGTCAATACTGAACGTTAATAGCTCGATCATTTCAGGAAACTCAGTAGCCGGCACACAGGGTTTTCACGGAGCCATTCGCACACTTGCTTCAACGGGCGGTGCAGCGACTACGACTATCACCGACAGCACGATCAGCGGCAATACCGCAACCACCGACGCTCCCGGCGTGGTAAATATTACCGGCTCAACCTTTGCCGGAACAACAAATATCATACGTTCGACAATTAGCGGGAATACTTGCGCAGGTGCAGGCAGCGGCGGCGGCGGCGTACAGAACTTCAGCGCGGCCGGCCCTCCAGTAGCGACCGGGCCAGCAGTAGTCAATGTTACTAACTCTACGATTAGCGGAAACAGTACCGATTTTGCCGGTGGAATTTATAACGACGGTTCAGTGGCGACCATGAACTTGAATTACTCCACAGTTGCGTCTAATACCGCTTTTAATGCGACCGGCCCAGCCGGCGGCGGTGTCCAACAGGATACAACTGTAGGCGGCGTGACCAATCTAAAAAACAGCATAGTTGCCGATAACACCGGTGTCGGAGCACCGGATATTAATGGAACTATCACAACTGGGTTTTATAATCATGTCGAGGACACAACCGGCGGAACATTCACCGCCGGGACAGGTGACGTTACTGGCAGCGATCCTTCGCTCGGCGCTCTGGCAAACAACGGCGGATCAACGAATACGCACTTGCCGCTCGGAGCAAGTCCGGTATTGAATACGATCCCGTCCGGCACAAGCGATTGCGGAACCACCGTTACGACAGATCAACGCTTACTTGGCCGTCCCGTTACCAGTGCTTGCGAAAAAGGCTCGGTAGAAATACAGGTCGCCACAACGGCGACAAATACGCCGACCGCATCGCCGACTTTTACGAGTACGTCAACGGCGACAGCCACGGCAACCACAACGAACACCTCAACGCCTACGCCATTGGCTACGCCAAACCTGAATTGCAGCTTTAGCAACGGCGGTCTCAATCCTCAGGCTTTGACCGACAGCGGAGTCGCTGCACCGGCAGGCTTCTTCTGGAGCGAGGCACAGCATAATACGGGCAACACCACCGAGTCGAATACCAACGCGGGATTTGGCGCTATTCAGGGTGCAAACAGGCTTGCCGACCAGTTCACGATCTCGCAGCCGTGCACCATACACGATGTCAAATTCTACGCATATCAAACCGGCACCCTGCCACCTTCACCCTTTACGGCTTATACGCTGAGGATTTGGGACGGACGTCCGGGAGATGTGGGAAGCAACATTATTTTTGGCGATACGACCACAAATCGGCTGTTAATATCCGAAGACTCTACATATTACCGCATATTCAATACGGTTGTCCCGCCGGTATCTGCCCCGGGAACAACCCGCAAGATTTGGAGAAACACGGTTTCCGTCGGATTTAGAATCCCTGCCGCAGGAACGTATTGGCTCGATTGGGCATCGACGGTTACGGGCGGAGGCAATCACTTCCATCCGGCCAAGACGATCGCAGGCTTACGCGGCGACCCGCTGGATAACGCCCGTCAGCAGGATGTCGCCACAAGTGTCTGGTCAGATGCCATTGACGCTGGCAACCCGGCTTCGGCACCTGATTATGCTCAGGACTTCCCGTTTGACGTATTCGGCGGCGCTGACGGCAGCACCGCAACGAATACTCCGTCGGCCACGCCTACCTTCACAGCCACGCCGACTGCGACTGCGACTGCAACAGCAACCGCAACGCCGCCCGATACGGTATGTGATCTGACCGAAGGGTTTGACAACATAACGAATCTGCCAGGTTGGGAAGTACGAAACAACAGCGCTCCTATTGGAAGCACAGGCTGGTTCCAGGGCCAATCAGGAAATTTCCCGGCTCAATCACCAAGTCCCGTGGCAAGTCCTACTCCAGTCACGGCGTCTTATATTTCTGCCAACTTCAACAACACCACCGGAACAAATACGATCAGCAACTGGCTGATGACTGCTCCGGTGCTGCTGCAGAACGGCGGCCAGTTGACATTCTGGACACGAACGGTTGATGCTCCATCATTCCCGGATCGACTTCAGGTCCGAATGAGCACAAACGGCACGAGCGTGAATGTCGGAACCACAGCAACCGACGTGGGCGACTTTACGACTCTCCTGCTCGACATCAACCCGACTTATCAAGCAACCGGTGCAGGCAGCTATCCGAATGCGTGGACGCAATTCACCGTTACGATCAGCGGACTTGGCTCACCGGCCAAGGGTCGTCTAGCATTCCGTTACTTTGTCGAACTTGGCGGCCCGACCGGTGCCAACTCCGATACTATCGGTATTGACACGTTCGAGTATCACTGTACTGTAGCGACACCGACGGCAACGAATACGGCAACAGCAACCGCAACCTCTACCGCAACAGCAACGGCAACACCGACAGCTGGCGGCGGAACACCGTCGATCGCAGGAACGGTGACATACGGCAACTCGGCACCAGGGACGAAGTTCATATCGAACGTTTTGATCACGGGAACGGGAACGCCGATCGTAACAACGACGACGGCGGCACCCGGCGGAACGGCAGGACAGTATGTGCTGACCGGATTCGGGTCGACATCGTATGTGGTATCGCTGTCG
>JANMDA010000034.1:0-4155 GCA_031376085.1 Chloracidobacterium sp. | reverse complement strand
TTTGACCGTGACGCTTTGAAGAAGGCGCTTGCCGCAAAGGTTAACGGCGAGGAAGTCGATCTGAATCGCGAGTTGACCGCGACTGACGAAGTCCTTTCAATCGAACTGGTAAACGCCGATTCGCCGGACGGGCTTGAATTGATCCGCCATTCGACTGCACATTTGCTTGCTGCGGCGATCCTAGACCTATTCCCAGGAACAAAGCTCGGCGTCGGCCCGGCGTTGATGGAAGACCCACGTTACGGCTACTATTACGACGTTATCGCTCCGCGAAATCTTACCGAAGAAGATCTGCCGGTCATCGAAAAACGGATGAAGGCAATGGCGAAGCAGAATCTCGTCTACCGCCGCGAGATAGTTGAAAAGGCAAAGATACTCGACATTTTTAAGGGCCGCGAAGAGCCGCTCAAATGCGAGTTGATCGAGGAAAAGGTCGAGAGCACAGCCACTCTTTATCACATCGACAATTCGCCGTTCATCGATTTTTGCCTGGGGCCGCATGTGCCGCATACAGGAAAACTGCAGGCGTTCAAACTGCTCGCTTTGTCCGGTGCTTACTGGAAAGGCGACGCCGAACGCGAGCAGATGCAGCGCATTTACGGTACTGCGTTTGCAACTCAAGCTGAGCTCGACGCTTGGCTCAAACAGCGCGAAGAAGCCGAGAAACGCGATCATCGCAGACTTGGCCGCGAACTCGATCTTTTTTCGATTCAGGAAGAATACGGCCAGGGCTTTATATTCTGGCACCCGAAAGGTGGAGCGATCCGCACGGAGATGGAAGATTATCTCCGCAGCGAATTACAGAAACGAAACTACGGAACCGTTTTCACACCGCATATCGCCAAGCGTCAGCTCTGGCAGACGAGCGGACACGAACAGAACTATGCCGATTCGCTCTTTGAGCCGATGGGAATGCCGGAGAAATATGGCGAAGACACTGAGTTTCGGCTCAGGCCGATGAACTGCCCATTTCATATCGGCATTTACAAATCGAATCCGCGTTCGTATCGCGACCTTCCTCTTCGATACGCGGAATTGGGAACTGTCTATCGTGCAGAGCTTTCTGGCACACTGCATGGGCTGATGCGTGTTCGCGGGTTTACGCAGGACGATGCTCATATTTTTTGCACGCCTGATCAGGTCGAGGGCGAAGCCGGCGCCTGCGTCGATTTTGCATACGACGTGTTCAAAACTTTCGGCTTTGATAATTTCAAGGTCGAGCTTTCGGTTCGCGGCGGCGCGGATAATAAAGGCTATCTCGGTTCGGACGAAGATTGGGAAAACGCCGAACATGCTTTGGTACGTGCGTTGAATGCACGCTCAATTCCCTACGAACGGATCGAAGGCGAAGCCGCGTTTTACGGACCGAAGATCGATATTAAGGTTGAGGATTCCATCGGACGTTTATGGCAGCTTTCGACAGTGCAGTTTGATTTTAATCTGCCCGAGCGTTTTGAGCTTGAATATATCGGCGACGATAATCAGAAGCATCGGCCGATCATGGTTCACCGGGCGTTATTCGGTTCGGTTGAAAGATTTTTCGGAGTATTGATCGAGCATTACGCGGGTGCTTTCCCGCTGTGGCTCGCGCCGGTGCAGGTTGCGGTTCTGCCGATCACCGACCGCATCAACGAATATGCGGAAAAGGTCGCCGCCGAATTACGAAGCGCCGGTTTCCGCGTGGAATCGAATACAATATCTGATAAGATCGGTGCAAAGATCAGGCTTGCACAGATGCAAAAGATTCCATATATGTTGATCCTTGGCGATCAGGAATTGGAAGCAGGCCATGTCGCGGTTCGTGAGAGAAAACAGGGTGACATCGGCGCGATGTCACTGGAAGAGTTCAAAGAGATGATAACGCGGCAAAAAGGCCAGCGAAGTCTCTGAGAGCGGGCTAATTACTTCAGGAGGTATTTATCGCTAGAAGATTTGGTGGAAACAGATTTAAGCCGAGATTTCGTGAGCCGCTTCACCGCACGAATGAGCGGATCAGAGTTCCGTCGGTTCGTGTCGTAACCGATGAGGGAGAAACATTAGGCGTAATGGATACGCGGGATGCGATCCAGGAAGCGAGGAAACGCGGCCTCGATCTCGTCGAGATCGCTCCAAATGCGCAGCCTCCGGTCGCCAAGATCATCGATTACGGCAAGTTTCTTTACGAGCAAAAAAAGAAGGCTCACGAGGCAAAAAAGAAACAGGTCACGGTTCAGGTCAAGGAAATCAAGTTTCGCCCCGGCACCGACGATCACGATTATCAGTATCGAATGGAACACGCCCGACAATGGCTTGGTGAAGGCGACAAAGTGAGGGCCGCCATTGCCTTTCGCGGACGCGAAATGACGCACCGCGAATTAGGAGCGAAGATCCTAAAGAAACTAACACTGGATCTGGCTGACCTTGCCGAGGTAGAGGTTTATCCCAAAATGGAAGGCTATCAGATGTTCACCATCTTCCTTCCTAAAAAGACAAAGGTTGCGGAAAAGAAACCGGTAGAAAAATCGGTAGAAACTCCGGAAGAGAAAAAAGCCGAGAAGGACGAAAAGCCTACTGCTGAAAAGAAAACAGCGGCGAAGAAGGCTCCGGCAAAAGCTAAAGAAGAGCCGAAAGACGAGGACGAAATTTTTTAAGAAAAGACAGATTTGACATAGATTTATAGGAGACGAGGTAATGCCAAAATTAAAAACACATAAAGGCGCGGCAAAGCGTTTTCGCTCGACAGCATCGGGCAAATTCAAACGCGGACACAGCCACGCGCGTCATATTTTGACCAAGAAAACGAGCAAGCGTAAGCGCAATCTTGATATTGACGTGATGGTGTCCGAGGGCGATCAGAAGCGCGTCGAAAAGATGCTGCCGTACGGAAGAGATTAATTAAGTAAAAAGGCAAAAGTAAAAAGGCAAAGTTAGGCGTGAGAACTCTTATTTTGACTTTTAACTTTTAACTTTTGCCTTTTTCGCGACTGAAAGGAGTGAAGAAATGCCTAGAGCAAAACGTGGAAATAAGCGTCTTGAGAAACGCAAAAAAATATTAGCCTTAGCCAAAGGCTTTCGTGGAACTAAATCGAAACTGTATCGCTCGGCCAAGGAATCGGTCGAACGCGCATTGAACTTTGCCTATACCGGCAGAAAGTTGAAAAAGCGTGATTTTCGCAAACTGTGGATCGTCCGCATTAACGCGGCGTGCCGCCTGAATGACATTAAGTATTCGCAATTCATTCACGGGCTGAATCTCGCCGAGATCGAACTCGACCGCAAAGTCCTCGCCGATCTCGCTGTGAAACAGCCCGAGACGTTTGCGACGATCGTTGGTCAAGCAAAGGACGCGATTAGCAATAGTCAGACACAAGCATCAGCTTAGAAAAGATTGCTATGAGTTCGGATGTAGAAACGTATAGAGAACAAGCAAACAAGATCGCTGAAGGGTTTAGACTAACGTTTGAACCCTTCAATCGATTTAATAACACTCGTGAAGATGGGCAAATTATTGTTCATAGTTGGTTTGAAGGTATTTCGCTCAACGAGGCGGAAGCAGCTTTAAATGAACTTCGTGAGTTACGTGTAATTCTCACCGGAAAGAAGAGTGAGCTTAAATCTCTTTCAAAAATGGTCGGAAAGGTTCCGGCAGAAGAAAGGCAACCTTTCGGACAATTTCTTCTGTTAATACAGACTGATATAACGGATCAAATCGCTGAAGTTGAAACTAATCTAAGTGTTTATATTGGCAAGTTAAAAGAAGAGAGCGAGCGGTTAGATGTAACTATCCCGGGTCGCCGGCCTCGTACGGGCCATCTTCATCCGATCACGATACTGCGGCAAAAGATCGAAGACATTTTTGTGTCGATGGGCTACGCGATCGAGGACGACCGCGAGATCGAAACGGACTATTACAATTTTGACGCGCTGAACATTCCCGAAGGCCATCCGGCCCGCGAATCGCAGGACACGTTTTACACGACCGAAGGATTCGCACTTCGCTCGCAAACCTCGACCGTGCAAATCCGCGCGATGGAACGCCGAGGCGTCCCACTTCGCATCCTTGCTCCCGGCAAAGTCTTTCGTCGTGACACTCCAGACATGACACACACGCCGATGTTTCACCAGCTCGAAGGCCTCTGCGTCGATAAAGTCATCACGATGGCCCATCTGAAGGGA
>JANMDA010000431.1:0-3562 GCA_031376085.1 Chloracidobacterium sp. | reverse complement strand
TCCAAAGCCCGAATTCCGCCGGCATTGTCGCCGTCGTCGTTTGTTATCAGTATTCTTGTTCGTGTCGATTCCATTCAACATAAAAAAGTGAAAAGGCGAATGATATACTCATTATCACACCTTTTCAGTATTAACTTTTCGTTATTAACTACCTGTTTTGTCCCATCGGCTGACGTGAGGCTCCCGGGCCGGTTCCGGTTCCGCCCGTCGGACGCTGTTGGCGAAAACGGCGGCGGTTACGCTTGCGCGCATTGACCGATTTTAGCTTTGCCTTTTGGCCGGGCGGGATAAAATGAGCGTGCTTTTTGAGGTCTTTGATGATCTCTTCACTGATAACCTTTCGCTTGAACCGGCGCAGTGCCGACTCGATCGATTCGTTATTGTTTATTGAAATAAATGCCATTTTGTTAGCTCACCTCCTCTCGGCTAAATTTTTGCCTGTTAGAGCAAACAAGTATTAAACACGATTTCGCCATTTTGCGCAAGCCCGCGCGTAAGCAAGGGCGAAACATACAGCTTGAGTGTATCGCCCTTACTTACACGCGGGCTGGCGCATCTTAATCTGGTATTTATTTACCCAAAGGCAACGCCAAAAGATGGCCGCGATATACGAAATAGACCTTTCCACCTGTCTCATCGACCCACATGCTCATGCTGTTGAAGCGGATCTTAGGAATACGCAAGACCGGCTTGAAACCGAAAACTTTGGTGCCGTAGATGCCAACTTGCGTCTCGTTTTTCTCGGGATCATGTATCGCCGCCCAAAATTCATTCGCTTTTGACGTGTTCTGCAGCGGACGAAAAGTCTGCTGGCTCAACGGGCGAAACTCACCTGCTATCGGCTGAACAACACCTGTCGCAGGATCGACAAGCATCAGGCCGCTCGGATCGGCATCAACCGGCACCACATCTTCGCCTTCCTGAAAATATTCACCTTCGTAGTAATTATCATTGCGGATGATCAAAAACTTATTCAGAGTCAAAATGTATGCGGCTGGATAGGGCTGTCCGTAACCTGGAATTTCGACTGGATATTCTTTGTTAGTAACCAGATCAATCCGAACGACGATCTCGCCGCTTTCGGGATCGGATTTCGATGCGATCGCCCAGCGCCCGTTTGGAGTTATGACGGGATGTTGATAATAGCCTTTATAGAGCTTCGTCAGCTTGCCGCGAACTACTTTAAAAATACCCTCTTCTGAAGCACGAATCTCAACATCGCCGGCCCGTGACTTCCACTGTTCCTCAGTTGACTGCACCGCAGCAGCATCGCGAAGCGGAATAAACTCGATCTGCGGCGGTTGAGCCGCAACACCAGTTGTCTCGCCGTTCGCGACTTTATACCAGGCATAGCCTTCATGACGGCGCTTGCCTAAAGACGCGATCAAAGCTGCTCGTTTGGCTTCATTTTCCTCGCCGTCAGAATTTTCACTAGAGGGTTCAACGTCCTCGACTAGCTTAGCCATTTCGGCCTTGATCTTCTTGCGTGTAGAAATGTCACTGGCCGCGACGCGTAGGTCGTCGCCGTTTTTCCAGACCGTTTCTGCGTGCAGATCATCCGAAGCAAAGAGTATCTCAAGGCCGGGAATCTCGCGGCTCAGCCCATATTTTAGGACGGCGCGCGTCAGTTTAAGATCGGCAAAATATTTATCAAGGCCGGTAAAAAACTCAGAGACCGTCCGGCCAGCGGCTTCTGTTCCGCCGCTGTTCATATATACGCGACGCCCGCCATTGCGGCCTAGCATTACTAATTCCTTAGCGCCGCAATAGCCTCCGCCGCAGGAAATATACGGCGGCATCTCGTCGACCCTGTTTGTGGTAAGAAACGATTTAATATCATCAAATTCTTCTTTGGTCAGCGGCCTTTCGCGGTATCGCGACTCGTCATCGTCCCAGCTAAACATTACGCGGTCCTTATATATGCGTATGTAGTTGTGGTCATATGAATAAACGCCAATGAGATCGCCGTCCTTTTTCACCTCGTCCTGGAGCCGTTTTTCGACTCCTTTAAGTTCTTCGTCGTTGGCGCTCCCGCCGCCCCAGCCGTTGTAAAGCGAATTGTCCCCGATACTTTGATAGAGCGCCCAGAGAAACGGAACATACTCTTCTCCGGCGCCGTCAACATAAAATGCCGTCGTCGCCCCAAGAATCTTCGCCTCATTCGGATGACGTGCGAGGACAAACGCACGAGACTCAAGCGAATCTTCGGCTTCGAGGTATCGCTCGGCCGCAATCTGAAGTATTTGGGTTTGGGACTTTAAGTTTTCGGCAACCTTTGCGATCGGCAGCGGCACTTTTATTAATCGCGCGCACGCAAGCATCGCCGTTTTGGTTTCTGCGTCGCCGTTGTCGAGGATCGCGTCAAAACCCGCAACATCTTCCAAAATACAAGCAGCAACACCGACCGCGACCGGCTTACCGGTTTGAAGATCAAATACGTCCGCCGACTGTTTTTCGCGCAGATCCTTACGCTGGCTCAAAAGCCTAACGATCGTATTGGCATCAGCCGCATCACGTTTCAGGTCGTGAAGCAGCAAAACATTAAACACCGGATTTTGCCACTTGAGGATAAGAGTTCGATAGGCCGCAGACAGACGTTGATCCTTTGTATCAAGCACTTCGATGCGATCGACAATTGCTCTCGCAAGTTCGTCGGATATTTCAGCGGACTGGGTGATCTGCTGGCCGAGAATTATACTGATCTCAGCGGGAGTTATGGGTTTTGGTTTAGCACCCACGGCCGAATTACCAATAATTTGGCCCATGGCGTCTGTAGCCGAAGCCATTGCGTTTGCAGCGGAACCGGCGTTTGTCGTATCGGGAATTCTTTTGACCGCCGCTTCAAGAGCTACCATTTGCTCAGGAACTGAAAAGCCTCCGCATTCGAGAATAGCGTTGATAACGCCATAGCGTTGATAACCGTCGACTTCGGACAAAACACGCCTTAACGGCGGTGCTGCTCGTCCGTCCTTTTGCTTTGCAAGAGCAGAGATCGCCTGCGAACGGTAAGGATAAAAAATTGTCGTCGGGCCATCTTTTGCACTGGCCGACAGAATCCTAACGGCATTTGCGACAATAGCATTTGCGGATGAGGTAGTAATTTCGTCGGGATCATCCGACCTCATCACATTCGTTGCCGGCCTCATCGCATTCGCTGCAACGTTTGCTCCATACCTTGGCACCGTCTGCGTCTGCTTTTCGTCAAGCACATTTATCAATCCGGGAGCGCTATCGGGAACTTGATATTCGCTGAGCTTCCTTACAAGCAAGCCTCGCGTATCATTCAGCCAGCCCGAATCCAAGGCCCATTTTGGGTCTTCAAGCCACGGCAGCATACATTGAAGTATCTGCCGCTGCAGCTCAGGACTCGGATTGCCGTTCAAGGCAGTTATAAGATTGTGAATGGCGGCTCCTCTGACAACGGGACTCGATGTCTTTTCAACCAGAGCGATCATTTTGGGGACGTATTTCTCTGGCGGCGAATACATCACGAGCGTTGTCAGCATCGAATATCGCGGCATATTGACCAGCGTCTCATCCTCAAAAAGCGAGAATGTCCATT
>JANMDA010000421.1:0-10158 GCA_031376085.1 Chloracidobacterium sp. | reverse complement strand
CGATCCACTCAACATTGAATGTACCCCCCGTACTACCGTGCGGGCTTGTGCAACCGTTTATTGAGTAAGAGTAAGATGCAAAATCTATTTCTCCTTATCTTCGACAGGCGCGGCTTGAGCTTGTTCGCTGATCTGATAGGCGGCGATCTCGCCTTTTTTCATATTGAACAATCTGCCCGACGCGTCGTCGACTTCGTAGTCAGGCTCTTTGTCATGAAACACGATCTGATTAACAGGCTGGCCTGTCATCAAACTAACGCCGACGAGGCCGGAGCCTTTGTCTTCTTTGCCTTTGACGGTCGTCAGCACATAATAAACATTTCCGGCTTGTTTCGCGGCCGAAAATTTCTTCGCCATCGTGAGTTGATAGGTCTGCATGAGATTGAGGAAGTTCGAATTTTCGTTGTAGGCAGAGTTGAAATCGCCACGCTGCGAGTAACTCGCCTCCATGCCCTGCGACATCGCCGCTGCGGTGATCGTGATCGCCGTCAGCACGATCGACTGCCAGCCCGAAATTCCCGGAGCATCATACTTTGTCGACCACGCAATGTCGCGCGTTTTTGGATTAAAGGCAAGCAAATGCTGCATTCCACGAATAACAACAGTTCCGTTTTCCTGACGAATGAGCGATACCGGATTGTCCGTCGTGTCGGGGCCTTTCTTCATAAATCCGCCGATGCCGCCGAAAGCGACTGCGGCAACCTTGCCTGCCGTTGCTCCCGCGCCAACCTTGAATTTAAATTTGAGCGGGATCTTATAAGCTTCTTTTATCTTGCCCTGGCTGGTCATGTCGAGGCCGATCAGGTTCTTCTCGTCGGCGATGAGCAGTGCATTGTCTTCGGGCAGGATCATCATGTTTGTGATCGACTCTTTAGCACCTGTGTATATCCAATTTGTGTTGCCAGTCGCTTTATCGAGAGCAACGACACCGATCGGGCCTTTCTTTTGCCACTCGCCTTTCTTGCCGCTAAAGAATTGTCCGCCCATGCGGCCATAGACAACGCCGTTGTAAAGCTGCATCTCGGCGATGCCGCCTTTGCCAAAATCTTTTGTCGTCCACCTGATCGCACCGGAGTTTTTATCGATCGCTCTGATAATTCCCTGCGCCGATGTATAGATCACATCGCCGTCAAAAATCGCCTGGCCGTTCGTGTTCTTGAGCGAACCGTCGGTAACGTCGTAGATTGTTTTCCATGCAAGCTTTCCGTCCGTGAGATTATATTTATGAAGCCCGGCGTAAGTCATATACATCGAGTCGCCGTCGATGATCGGCGGGTTTTCACCGCTCAGATCGAATCGGTCGCTGGCTCCGCCACCACCGCCAAGAAACATTGCCGACGCACCGCCACGCTTTTTCTTTTCGATACCGTAGAGATCCACCTTTTCGCTGTATTCGCTCTGCCAAAGCAGATCGCCTGTGGACATCTTAAGAGCGAAAATATCGGGCTTGTCTTTGTTGCGGCGATTGTCATGGATCGTTACAAAGACGATCATGTCCTTTTTGTAAACCGGCGTAACCTCAACCGTAAATCCAAGCATTTTATCCGTCTGCCAAACGGTCGCTCCTGTAAGCGTATCGAGCGCCGTGATCTTCGTTTTGCGCTGCGCCCAGCCGCTGTTGTCCGATATCAGAATGAGCGGTGTGCCCGGCAGTTCGGTGTATTCCTCTTCCTTAATATCGCCGAGATCGCTCCGCTGCCAAACCGGCTTACCGGTCGCAGCGTCGAGCATCACGATACCGTTAGAAATGCCGGCGGTAACATTGCCCGTCTCCATCAGCGAATACCATTTCGCTCCTTTGAACGACCAAAGTGGCGTTTCCGCAAAAGCTGTTGGCATAGCGACGAAATGAAACAATATCATGAAAAATAAAAACAAAAATCCTATCCGTATGGAGGATAGACTTCGCGCGGAAATTCGAAAAACTGAATTCATAAATAAATTTTCTCCTGTGTTTTACGGCGAGAAGCATCTAAAAAGATGCGACGATCAATGAAAGTGTAGGAAAGAAATACATACAACGTCAAGATGAAGTTTACGCTCTAAGTTTGTTCTATATGATCTCAGCATCATCAAAACGGACAACGCTTGCTGTGTAAGGCTTGTGTTTGCCGCTAAACACAGATGATCGTAATATTTAGCTTATGACTAAAAAGATTAGGAGTAATAATATGAAATTCAAAATATTAATGATGGGACTGGTGGTTTTTTCGGCCGTTTCAATTTGTCTGGGACAAGATCAGAAAACGGATTCGGAAAATCTTCAGTATAAATTGCTGGCCACGACAAGAACTTCGACCATGCAAAAAGAAATTAATGCGACCGCCGCTCAGGGTTATCGAATAATAGTCGGAGCTCCGACCAGCGGCTCGGAAATGGCTTTATTCCTTTCGCGTGAGGGAACAATCAAAGACCCTTACCATTACAAACTGCTTGCGACCAACAGGACCGGAACGATGCAAAAGGAAATAAATGAAGCCGCCACTCAAGGCTATCGTCTTATTCCGAGCACTATGATCTCGAAAAATCAGATTCTTGGCGGCGCGGAAATCGTAATGATAATGGAACGTCCACCAAAAACTAATAAGCAGTATGATTATAAACTTCTGGCAACGTCACTAACCTCGACGATGCAAAAGGAAGTGACCGAAGCAAAAGAATCAGGTTACGTCATTGTCGGCATGGTGAGTCGGGGCGAACACATTGTCGTAATGGAACGTGAAAGCGCAAAGAAAAATTAGGACAGTTTTTAAACATGCCGTTCGTAAATTTCTGTTCTCTCGAACCAGCATCGCGTACAGAAACGGTGTTTTTTTCTTTCGGTCAAATTGAAGTCAGCAGACAGCGGCAGGCTTTTGACAAGCATCTTTTCATCGTCAGTGAGTTCAGGCCAGCGTTTCATTTTTGGCGAGTGGCATTTCGGGCAGATTTTTTCTTGGGTGTGGAGCATTTGTTATAATCAGTCTATCTTAAGCCGCCTAAAGGCGGGACTCATAAGTAATATGTTCACAGTAAAAGCGAGTTATACAAACGAGATAGAACTCAGATCAAACATTGATAAGGTTCGCGAATTCTTTTCAGATCTGACAAATTTTAGTGAACTAATGCCGGGCATTATGCAGATCCACGCGGACGCAAATGGCATTGCACATTGGAAGATTCAAGCGGAAATTCCATTTGTCGGCCAGATGCTGCAGAAATTTGCTGTTGAACAGGCAGAGAACACTGCCGAGCGCATCGAATGGTCGCCGATACATAACGAAGCCGAAAATTTCCTTCGTTACTCTGCGGACTTTCTCGAAAAAGCAAAGGACGTAACGATCGTCCATTTTTCCCAAATGGTCGAACTCCGCCGCAAAAAAGCCGGCGACTTACACTCGCTTGCGTGGCTCGCCGGCGAATCGCTAATCAGCAGCGAAATGACCAAAAGCATCACTGAAATGATAAAGATATTTATAAGCCGGGCAAAGGAAAGACTGGAGAAATAGTTGTGTATTTAGCAGAGTTTTTTTTAACGCGGATCAAGCGGATGGAGCAGATCAAGACGGATAAAAAAATTAAATAGATCATCATCTGATCCGTCTTTATCCGCCCAATCTGCGTTAAAAATATTTCAAAAGCTGACAGATTTTTATGATCGAAGAAGAATTGACCGGACAAATTATCAAGATATTTTATCAGGTTTACAACACACTCGGTCATGGGTTTATTGAGAGCGTTTACCACAACGCGATGATAATTGAACTAACAAACGGAGGGCTTCGAATAGAATCAGAAAAACCAATATCGGTTTTCTACAACGGCAAAATTGTAGGAACATTCGTTGCAGATATAGTAGTTGAAGGGAAAGTGATTTTAGAGCTAAAGGCGAAGGAAAAAATCGTAGAACCACATGAAGCTCAACTTTTGAATTATCTAAGATCAACAGAAATCGAATTGGGATTATTGCTAAACTTTGGGAAACAACCGGAATTTAAGCGCAAGTATTTCTCCAACAAAAATAAACAGAATATTTCGGTAGAGGATACAAGAAGCTCCTTAGATTTATTATTGTCTGACGATCCGTCTTAATCCGCTTCATCCGCTCATATCCGCGTTAAAGAATCGTTGATTAAGTTATAGCTCCGCCGTCGACGATCACGACCTCGCCGTTCATAAAGCTGTTGCGGTCTGAGGTCATAAAGGCGGCGAATTCGGCAAGTTCTTCGGGTTTTCCCAGACGGCCTTTTGAAACCCAAAACTCGTGCATTTGGAGCAGGCGTTCTGGCAGTGTGTGAGCAAGATCGGTGTCAAAGATACCGGCGGCAATGGCATTGACCGTGACGCCGAAATTTGCGGCTTCACGCGAGAGGCATTTTGTAAATCCGATCATAGCGGCCTTTGACGTGGCGTAGTGAACCGATGTCGGCAGGCTGCGGATCGCTCCGACGGATGTGATGTTGAGGATCGAACCAACGCGCTCGCGGATCATTTGCTTATAGAAAGGTTTAGTAACGGCAAACAGGCTGCCGACATTTGTATCAACGACCCAATCCCAACTCTTGTCTGTCGTCGTTGCAAAGTTGTCGCCCTTATTTACAGCCGCGTTGTTTACCAAAATGTTGATCGGCCCCCATGCTTCTTTTATCTCACGGGCAACGTGTTTCATCCCGAATCGATCGGTGACCGAGACCTTAAAACTCAACGCTCTGCGACCGAGAGCTTCGATCTTGCCACGAACCACTTCTGCCAGATCGTCGCGCGAGTTATAGTTAAACGCGACGTCCGCACCTTCGCGGGCAAAGACTTCGCACAAGGCAGCACCGATACCGCGCGTGCCGCCCGATATGAACGCACGTTTTCCTTCAAGTAAAAAACTCAAGCTAATCTCTCCGCAAAATATAGACTAAATTTCCAATAGAAAAGGTTAATGAAATCAGGGAATTGTGACAAGTTGAAATAGTCGAATGTGAGGAAAAGACTCTCAGGCCGCCGCCTGGACCGCAGGCTTTGTCTGCGGCAAAAGCGCATTGATCTCACGGACAATATAATCCGTCGAATTTGGCATTGTCAGCCCGATCGTCGCCGCTTTCATATCCAAATACTGCCGCGAGTTACCGATCAAATTGCGCACCGTCGGCACGATATCAATACTTCTCTTGAGCATTATCCCGGCTCCGCGATCGCTGATAAGCTGAACTGTGCCTGCTTCCTGCGGCATCGGCTTTGTCGTCGCATCTGCAATTATCGGCAGGCCGCAAGCCATTGCTTCAAAGGTTGTCAGGCCGCCGAGCTTTGAGATCATCACATTCGCCGATTGCATCAATTTTTCGATCTCATTCGAGTAGCCGATCACCTTAACCGGAAACTTAGCGTGCTTAGCGATCTGTTCGGCTTCGATTCTCAACTGTTCATTTTTTCCCGCAAGAAAGATGGCTTGGACGTCCAGTTCGCCGCGGGCAAGTTCCCTAAAGATCTGCGGAATGTTACCGCCGCCGATCCAGCCGGCGTTCAAAAAGACTGTAAATTTATCGGGATCCAGGCCGTATGCTTTTCTGGCGATCTGAGCGTCAGCTTCATCGATCTCGTGAAACTTTGGATCGACCGGCATACCCGAAACCTTTATCCGCTCCGCCGAAATCCCATAATCAAGCAGTTGCCGTCGAGCCTCATCATTTGCCACCAGATAAAGCGATACATCGTCACATGCCCAGCCTTTCCAAAAACCATAGCAAGGATCGGTTACCACCGTAACCAACGGCACTTGCTCGGCGAGATTTAATTCTTTCAGAATTTTCGCAACAATATGTTGAGTTAAAGGATGAACACTTACAACGACATGCGGACACCATTTATCGAATTGTCCGCGAATATAACCAATGCATCGCTTGTGAAAAAAATCCCGCGTTTCGGGCCTGATCTTGTTGACCGCCCAATACAGGTATTTCATCCAATGCTGCTTATTCCGGAGCGTCCAATTGTAAAAATTGACCAGCTTTTCTGTAATATGATGCGACTCTTCGACCGCCTTGATCGTGCGGACTACGGTCGAATCGCCCTGCCAAAAATTCTGCAACCCCTCAGCAATTGACTGCGCCGCGCTACGATGCCCACCGCCTGTGTCGGATGAGATAATGAGGATTTTAGGAGTGTTGGACATCAATGGAAGTTAAGCCTTTACCGCCATATTTTCGGGTCGCGGGGTATTCAAACTCATTTCCTTCGCGGCTTTCTTCATCTGCCCTTCGAGCTTTTTGATCTTGACCAGATGCCCGGCGTTAAACGGCAGTGACGGGTAAAAGCAATTTGACTCATGCGTGCAGAAACAACCGGCACCGGCCTCTTTTCGGCGCTCATTCATCAGATCCGTCTTCCAGGCGGATTGAAAGTTCCAGTCGTAGTCTCGGAGGTTCAGAACGTCGGCTTTATTCTCACACGACGAAAGTGCCCCGTTATCATAGATCACCGCACCGGCGCTGCCGGCATAGCATTTTAGCTGAGCTTTATTCTCTTCCTTGGTCTTGGCAATGATGTCATGCATATAGATATCGACCGCAGCTTTGAAAAAGCCCGATTTGCCGCCGTAATTATTCTTTAATGCGGCGCTCTTCGTGTCGTCGAGGATCATCTGCGAAAGCTGGCTGTAACGGTTGTGGTCAAATTCAAGTTCGATCGGATCAGCAGACGGCGGGCGAATGTAATTGATATTCACCTTGTCCGGCTTGAGGTCATGTTTCAAAAAGTCGTACCAATCGAAGATCGTATCCTCGTTCGAATGCATCACGCATGTGCATGTTTGAATATCGAGTTGCGGATATTGCTCACGCTTCATCTGCTGTAAAGTGCGGGCAGTGTGAATCGCTTTGTCCCAACTTCCCTCTTTACGGCGTATTTTTTCGTGAGCGGCCTTCATTCCGTCGATGCCGAGAGCGACACTCACATTCAATTTAGGGCACTCGTCCATAATACGAGCAACGTCCGGGAAAATACGCGGATGGATCTGTCCGTTCGACATTAAATAAACCGAATCGAGCTTATTGTTCTCGTAAAAAGCACGAACGATCTCCGGCAGGTCTTTTCGAGTGAATGGTTCGCCACCGGCGAGCACCAAAACACCCAGATTGCCGCCGAGCGTTTCTGAGATCTTAGCGATCTCATCGGTCTTCATTTGCAGCTTTTTACGCGGCCGGTCATCAAGCTCCTCGGTAAAAAAACAGTGCGTGCAGCGCATATCGCAGACACTTGTAACCAAAATATTTAGAAATACAGGCGAGATCGGCCGTCCAACCAAAACGCTGGCGTACCGTTTGAATATCTCTTTTGTAGCAAAATCCATATGATTCTTTTTAACTCTCCTGCGATTAGATGCAGGCGCATTGATACAGTTACTAATTTTATCTCATTTACCGTAATTAGAGCAACGTCGTTAAACGCGTTATAATAAGGTGTGCTGTGCAGAATTTACCTCGACAATAGCTCCACTACACCGGTCGACCCTCGCGTCGTCGAGGCGATGCTGCCATTTCTAACCGAGAAATTTGGTAATGCATCCAGCATCCATTTTTTCGGGCAGGAAACCCGAGCAGCAATTGATCATGCCCGCCATCAGGCTGCCAAGCTCATAAATGCCCGGCCGAATGAGGTTGTCTTTACCTCCGGCGGAACCGAGGCGAATAATCTGGCGATCCGCGGCCTCCTTGAAGCGAATGCTAAATACGGAAATCACATAATTACATCGGCCATCGAACATCCATCAGTACATAGCCTTTGCGAAGACCTCGAAAAGAATGGCTGGTCAGTTACTTACCTGCCGGTTTACGAAAACGGAATTGTCCGCATTGACGACGTAAAAGCGGCTGTCACGGAACGTACAATCCTTATCTCGATCATGACCGCAAATAACGAGATAGGAACACTGCAGCCGGTAACTGAGATCGGAAACCTTGCAAAACAAATTCGGGAAGACGGCAGGAAAATTTGGTTTCACACCGATGCAGTTCAGGCGGCGGGAAAAATTCCGATCAATGTCGATGGGACAGGCTGCGATCTGCTCTCGTTCTCCGGGCATAAGATATATGCCCCGAAAGGCATCGGAGCATTATACGTTCGTCGGGGCGTTCGACTTCATTCACAAAACATCGGCGGACATCAGGAACGCGAAAGACGCGGCGGAACAGAATCGGTCGCTAACATTGTGGCTTTTGGCAAGGCGTGCGAATTAGCACAGGTCGACTTTGAGGATGATACTGAGAATTTGCGCGCCTTGCGCGATAGATTTGAGAACGAGATCGGCAAGCTTATAAATAATCTTGTTTACAACGGTGACCGCCAAGATCGCTTGCCAAATATTTCGAATATTTCATTTCGTGGAGTGGAGGGAGAAGGACTCCTGATAAGTCTGGACATGTTAGGTGTTGCCGTCTCGACGGGTTCGGCTTGTTCCTCAGGCTCGCTCGAACCATCCCCTATAATTCGCGCCCTCGGCGGCGATGAAGAAATAGCAAGAGGTGCGATTCGTTTTAGTTTCGGTCGAACTAATACTGCTGCCGATGTGGGTCACGTCCTTCACCTACTTCCGAATGCCGTAGAAAATCTACGCAAACTTTCGCCGCTTTACATGAAGAAAAATGTATGACTAGGTGTTCTGACGTCTATCACTTCTCGTTTGCAGCCACCTAATGAAATCTTGTTTTACCTTATCTTGAATCTCAGCGATCGAGCCAATTTCTACATTCTTTTTACCGCAAAAGTCTTCTATTGACGTTAGGACAATCGAGAGCGGTATCTCTTGTTTTCCCCATTCGGCAATTATTGCAAAATCCATTGGAGTGAGAATAGCTGTTCGGCAGCAACAGCGACGAAATTGATCGGCAATTTCAAAGACGTAATTAATTTCTGTTCCTTTTTTTGCTTGATTCATTGACATAATGCCAAATAAAAAACAGCCGCCCGGTTTCCCGATTGCGGCTGAATTTTTGTCCCCCCCGGTGATTTCTACGACGGTGTAAATTAACCGGCTACGATGATGCCGTCTGTGTCGTTAGCGGTGCAAGGATCGACTTCAGCCTTACCTGACATGATAATTCCTGTTATTTCCGTTACGATTGTTCCGACCAATCCCGGGATGATATTACCGCGTCCCGCTACGATGATACCGTCGCGTCCAGACATGATAATACCTTCTGTGCATTTCGTTGTATCTACGCCTTTACCTGACATGATGATACCGGCATTTGCGAATGTTGCTCCAAGGGTCATAACTACTGCCAATGTGATTGTTGTGATTGTCTTTTTCATTTTTTTTCTCCAGTTAATTTTTTATTTTTTTGATTCGTTCGAAACCAACCGGCTTCGTTCTGCCCTCTCTACTACAACCCTCGTGCCAGAGTGTGCCAAAATATCAAAAACTTCTATAACCACATATTTAACAATAGTTTACAGACCATAAATAATTTTTAACTGAGCGTAAATTCGCTGATATATATTTGTATACTAAGTTTACATTACAAATCGATAAAGTGCGTAACTAAAGCGTTTCCATGGACTTGCGGAGATGTATATCATCTATACAACTTTCTAGTGTATAGCTGCTATACATTGCGCAACATTAGGCAATAATATACTTGACTCAGTAAACGCTTTTTGCTATTCTCTTTAATGAGGATAGCGTTATGAAAGAAACACCACTGCCGGAAACACTTCAACAAGCCGTTAAAACGTTTGCTAACGACCAGTTTTGCATTGATATTATCGCCGCAATGCGTTGGGTTGACGGTCAAGCCATATGCCCTAAGTGCCGCGAAAAGAACAATCACTTTATGGCCGCTCGTAAGGTTTGGCAATGCAAAAACAAAGAGTGTAAAAAGCAGTTTTCGGTTAAAGTTGGCACGATCTTCGAGGACTCGGCGATCAGTCTCGAAAAATGGCTTATGGCTATGTGGTTGTTGGGAAACGCTAAGAACGGCATCAGTTCTTATGAACTGCATCGGGCTATCGGTATCACTCAAAAGTCGGCGTGGTTCGTCTTGCATCGCATTAGGGATGCTATGACAGTCGGTTCTATTGAGAAAATGTCCGGCACGATTGAAACAGATGAAGCGTATATCGGCGGACTCGCCAAGAATATGCACATTGGCAAACGTAAAAGGCTTGGAGCTACCGAGCCAAATAAACGAATCG
>JANMDA010000346.1:0-9639 GCA_031376085.1 Chloracidobacterium sp. | reverse complement strand
TGATTCTTAAATAATACACCACAACAGAAAAAAGGCCACGACGTGCGTGGCCTTTGTGTGTGAGATATTTGTCAATCTAAAACGGAATATCATCATCTCCAGCGGGTGCCGAGACCGGAGATGGACTTCCGCCACCTGACGATGCCCCAGCTGACGAACTCGCTGCTTGCGGAGGGCCGCTGTGTGTTTCATGATCGTCTTCGGGATGGCTGCTGGTGTATTCGCCGCCTCCACTTGTTCCATCGTTGCGTGAGCCAAGAAACTGCATATCTGTTGCGGTAACTTCTAATGATTGTCGAGTGACATTATCGCGATCTGTCCATTCTTCGATTCTTAGACGCCCTTCGATGTAAACTTGCCTTCCTTTTGCGAGGTATTTTGAGGCGTTTTCTGCTTGATGCCGCCAAAGTGTGACTCGGAACCAAGTAGCGACATTCTGCATCTCACCCGATTTGTCTTTTTTTCGTTCGTTTGTGGCCATCGTAAAACTACAAACCGCATCGCCTTGCGGTGTATAACGAAGCTCTGGGTCCTTTCCCAGATTACCAACGAGAATTATCTTATTAAATGACATAGTGGTTTCCTCTTTTGTGTAATTTATGTGTAAACGCTAGTTGTAACTATGTCATCAATATAACACGACAATGGGCGTGTGATAAAATCATCAATTCGCGTAAATTAGAGAATCAACATTATCAATGCACGGCACGCCGTTTCCCAAAATCACCGTTTTATTTGTAGTTTGCCTGGTTTTACTTTGTTCGAGCCTATTTGGCCAGAAAAGGGCGAACGCGGAGGTTGACGTATCGAAATGCTGGTCTTATCCATTGGTCGGCGTGACCGCAGACCAGATAGCCGCCGATGAGTCCAGCGTTTTTGTCGGGACAACCGGCGCAAAGATCGAGGCTTTATCGCGGGAAGGTAAGAAGATATGGTCTTCAGAATTTGGCGGCGAAATAAGCTCGAACATTATTGCATCTGACAGCAGCTTATTTTTTACGACCTCAGTAATTTCAGATGATTCGACAAAACCGGGCGGCAGCAAGCTTCGCTGGGTCAGCAAGGAAACAGGTATTACGAATTCGACGTTGACGCTGCCTGACGCCGCCAGATATTACATAAGTGTATTTAACGGTGCGATCATCGTTGTTTCCAAAAATGGAGCCATCGAATCGGTTGACGCAAAAAGCAGCAACGTGAAATGGAGTCGCCAGATCGCAGAAGGCTTTATCGCTGAGCCGTCGTTTACAACCGACAGGGTGTTCGTTGCGACGACGGGAAAGCAAATTTTCGGGGTTTTACTGGCTTCTGGTGAGATTGACTCGATTCGAAAAGTTCCTTTTGGGGTTACGGCGCTTAGTGCGGGTGCTAACGGCGAGTTGGTTATAGGCGACGAACGTGGAAATGTTTCCCGTTTGAATGGCGTCGATAAGCCGATCTGGACATTTAAGACCGGCGGTGAGATCTTGATCATCATTAAGGCCGCTGATAACTTTCTTGTCGCTTCACACGATAATTTTGTCTATTTTCTTGTCGCGAGGAACGGCGGCCGTGTTTGGAAAAAGCGCCTCGCAGGACGTGTCGGGCAAATAGCGAAAGTTAACGATAGTTTTGCTTTGATCTCGAACTTCGAGGAGCGAGGTGCTGTGTTGACTGACCTGTCAAACGGAAAAGTGGCTGGCCGGATCATATTTAGCGATGATGAAAGCCTAGTTTCTCGGCCCGTCGTTTCGAATGGCCTGATATTTACTCTTACAAATGCGGCGGTCTATGCTTACAGCCTAAACGGATGTCCTTCGGAAAAAACAAAGGCAGCCGCAGACCGATAGGTACTGCCGACTGCCAGTTTAAAATAATTTAAGCAGCTAATCCGTTCTTAATGCGAAACGGCTTGCTGCTCCATCATGGCGTAAATCTCGTCTTTTATTGCCAGTTTCTTTTTCTTGAGGGTAACTTCCTCCAACTGTTCGTCTTCGCTTGGGTAGGAAAGATGAGCCAGTTCGCTCAACCTTGCTTCGAAATCCTGATGCTGATGAACCAAATCTCTGAATACCGAATTACTCTTTATCAAATCATCCCTCACCGCATCAGTCGTTGACATGTCCATATGGCGTTTGTCCTCACTTTTTCAAAAATATTAGGCCCGATGGCGTAATTTAACAAATTCGTAACCGGGTTAAATCTAATTCTAGACCTAACGAATTAAATAATCAAGCGGATTCTTATTTCAGAATAAGTTTCATTAAAAGAGCGTGTTCACGGGGATTTTCGTAGAACGAAGGGCGAGTCTGAACACGTTCGAAGCCGCTTTTTTCGTAGAATGAGATTGCCTTTGTGTTAGATTCTCGAACTTCCAGCCATACATTTGTGGTCTTCTTTTCGCGGCAGGTTGAAGCGAACGCATTAAATAAAAACTGCCCCAGGCCTTTCCTCTGTTCATTTTCTGTTATCGCAATATTGTAAATTTCGGCATCCATCACGATTTCGATCTCGCCGCCGGGGACAAAACGGCCTACGACAAAACCTATCGTGGAATTATCGCCGGCGTCGAGACGCAGCATTATTGCATCGGGATTTTTCATCTCGTCGAGATAGCTCTGGGCCGACCAATGGCTGAGGTTGGTTTCTTCGGCAATGCGGATCAGGTCGGCTATGTGGGCTGCTTCGATCGGGCGAATACGCGGCGAATGTGGGGCTTCTGGCTGATTCATCTAAAAACTCTTGCTGACAAAAAGCGGCTCAGTGACAATCCCTTGGTGTTCGCCGCAGATCAAACCGATGGCATATGCAATATTGGCGTCGAAATTTATTATGTTTGGCCGAGGCCCGGTCTTTTCATAAAGTGCAGAGTGAAGGATAAATGTCGCGTCGGATTTGCTTTGCAATAATGACAGAAATGAGTCTTCGGACATTGTTTGGGGTTCATTGAGGGCGGTGACTTCCCCGTTTTTCTTTTGAAATGACTGCAAACAAACCGCGTTGCGGCCCATGGGAACTGCAGCGGTTATTTTGTTGTCTGTTTGTAAAAAGGCAATTGCTTTTAGCGCCGATTGGCTCGACATTTCGATCCCGAGCCCGGTTTTGAAACCGAGAGCCGTCGCAATTCCGATCCTGATACCAGTAAAACTTCCCGGCCCGGCTGATACGGCGATCATGCCGATGTCTTGTTTGCGAATATTATTAGCCCTGAGCATCTCGTCGATGTTGACCAGCAACTCCTCGGCTTTGGAAACATTTGACGTGCCTTTCCAACTGGCTATCTCGCTGCCACCGCGAAGCAGTGAAACGCTGCCGCCGCAAATTGCTGATTCGATTGCGAGTATGATCTGTGAATCTGTCATTTGGGCCTTACCGTTATCGCCTGTGACAGGCGTTTATAAGAAGGCAATATACGCTGGAAAAAACTACCGATCTGATAAAAGACGCGGGTTTTTGCATCAAAGCTGCCTTCCATTTGAACAGTTGCCCAAATTGGATTTGGACGCAATCGCCGTGGAATTTGTTTTAAGAGCATTATTGGATCGTGTGTAACTGTTTCCAAAGGTCTGAATCGCGTTTCGCTTGCCCACTCCTTTTCGACTGTTTTGATAACCCACGCAGGTAAATCTTTAGCTTCGTCTTTGATCGGCGTGTCGTCGAGATTGAGATCGAGAAAATGATATGCGAGGCCGACAGTGCAGATCATCCAACGGCGGCGTGTGTCGCTGACCGGATCTAAAAACCTTGCCCAGTCAAAGTCAGGCGGCCGGTTTTGGATCGCATAGTAAATGTCCCAAAGCCTTTCTTTAAAACTGCCGCCGTCGGTGAGCCAGTGGACACACAGGACGCGAAGATGATCTTCGAGGCGAAGGAATCTTATTGTGCCGCCCTCTAACTCAAGCAATTGTGAGTTGGCAAAAAGGTCGCTCCACTCGACGGTATCGAGATGGCGGAGTTCACGATGCAGATCAATGGCGAGGCCATTAGCTGCGGCAGAGCGTGCGATCTCTAAAGCCTTTTCATAGTCATCCGCCGACACGGCCAAGTCCATGTCGATGGACGCCCTTGATCCCGGCTCTGGATAAAACCGTGCAGCGGCCAAACCTTTAATCAGGATCGGTTCGATACCCGCTTCACGCAGTAATGAAAATGCTCTAAGGGCGCGGACTTCCATCGCCTTTTCCTGAAGCAGATACCAGCGAGTGTCGTCCGTAATCACGGTTTTCGCAGCCGTTTGTGTTTCGCCCACAGAAAAAAGAGTAGCAAAGATAAATGATCTTCACTACTCTTTAGAAATACTGAAATTGAGAACTAACCGACTTTGCCTTTGTTCTGTGAAGGCGTATTCGGTGCACAAAGACCGAGTTGGTTACAATTGGTCGTGCTGGGGCAACCTGCATTGGGTGCCGTGGCGCATTGAGCGGGATTGTTGCAGACACATGAACTTACTCCAAAAGCACTTTTCGGGGCAACAAGCGAAGCAATCACCGGCAGTGCCACCATTGAGGCTAAACCGATAGTTTTAAGAACCTGTCGTCGCGTCTGACCCAGAAATCTTGGAGCAATTTTGTTCTCCAAAAGGCCGTTTTCATTCAATTGATCGATTGCAAGCCATACAAAATCTTCCGTGACCTTTCCGCGGCCGTTGGATTCAAATTGCTGCACGATGTCCATCACCGACTTGCTGCCGTCACAGGACTTCCAAATAAAAGCAGCCGATTGATTCAAACAATGGGCTTTATTTGTGTCCATATCGTAAACCAAAACTTCGTCGGGCATTTCCTGAACCACTAGGCCGCTTTGGCGGGCAATTGGATTCTTCAGACCATTAGGATTATTCATCTTCTCCTCCAGCAAAATAATATAAACAAATTAATAACACGGGCATTTAGCCCAAATTGTACACTTGTCAAAGAAAGTAAAACAAGCACCTTTAGCGTAATTCTACCTCAATTCACGTTTTTGTCAACGAAATTGAGGAGTAATTCAGCGAATTCCTTTGCGGCTCCTCTACGAGTTACTGCAATTATGGCACGACTCGCAATAGAATTCAAGACGCGCATGGAGAATTTTGGATCGCGCCGCAGCGGCAGGACATAAGGGATCATCTCTAAAACACCTTGTCCGGGAGTGAGAATGTCAGGCTTCCATTTTTCACCTTGCTCATATTCCGTGAATAGTACCAGGCCCACAGGCATCGGCTTTGTCGCGACGACTCCGCCGAGCGATTTGACGCTGAGGTCATATGGCCGGTAGTCGTCGGTGCGCATGGAGATATTACGCGGAAAAGGGTGAAGCAGGCCGTTTTTGTCAAAGATGGCAAAATCGTCGGAATAATATTCCGCTCCTTGGCGGACCAACTCAGCAACGAGAGAGCTCTTGCCCTTATAACTGTCCGCCGGCAGCACGATACCTTTTCCCTTCCAGCCAACAGCTCCGGCATGAATAAAGACTCGATCTACTGCATTCTCGCCGACAATTATCCGCAAGATGCCGTCAAAAAATTTGAAGAACTTTTTTCGTCCCCGGCTCGACCCGATGCCTTCGCCATTGTGATAAAGGGCGTAGGTGGTTTTATTGCGTCGCAGTTCAAACACCTGATCGGCTTTTTTATTATCGGCAGGACGAAGTAAATTCAGCATCGCACTTCGAGCCGTCTTTTCGCCCTCGTCGATCATCTCCTGCACATTGCTGTCAATTTTTACAACGACGCCGAATGATTCGAATATGAATGGGCGGACAAGTGAGGCGTTTGTTGTCATTACCAAGAGATTTTTAACGCAAAGACGCCAAGAAGCAAAGTCGCAAAGTTTTTTTTATAGTTTTACGGCCTTACCGAATGATAGAAATATTGATCTTCTAAAAATATTTTTTTCTTTGCGACTTTGCACCTTTGCGTCTTTGCGTTAATTTTTTATGCTAAAACGCCTCTTTTCGCCAGGAAAACCAATAACGCTCCCGTTAAAATTATAACGACCGGCAAGATCGCTATCTCGATGTCCTGTCTGAATTCTACCGATAATAAAATGAACAGGCTGAGCACCGACGCCAGAATTCCGTAAAATACTGTTACGCGACGATGCGACAAGCCGGATAAGGTAAGCCTTTGAAAGAGATGCTCGCGATGTGCCTGCCATATTTTTTCGCCGCGAACGGCCCGCCGCAGGATCGTCACCACCGAATCGAAAAGAAAGAACCAGACGAACAATACCGCAGCGATCGGCAGCAGATCAGGATTTTTGCTTGCCTTTACTCTTGAGATAAGCGGCAGAGAAGCAAACGTAAAACCTAAAAATGCACTGCCCACATCTCCCATAAATATTTTTGCCGGATTCCAGTTGTGTATCAAAAACCCGAGGCTTGAAACGGCTATCACTCCGCTAAAAAGGAATATTTCCGGCATTTGCAGAATGTAACCAAGCACCAGCCAACCGACGCCCGCGATCACTGCCTGCAAGCCCGCAAGCCCGTCAATGCCGTCCATGAAATTATATGAATTCACCATCCACACGATCCAGATGAACGTCAGGACGTAGCCGAAATTTCCGAGGTTGATATGTCCGAGCATCGAAATTCCATGCCATGTATCAACGTCGAGGATCAAAAGAAGAGCCGCAATAGTGTGGACCAATAGTCTCCACGGAAATGCGATAGAATAAACATCATCGACGAAGCTGACCAACGCGATCATTAATGCACCGCAAAAATATCCCCATGTGAATGTGCCCGGAAGATAGAGTGAAATGCCGGCGTAGGCGATCAGGCAGATTATTACGATCACGATACCTCCGCCGTGCGGCATCGGTTCGGTGTGAGAACTGCGCTCGTTGGGAATTGCAAAAACCTCGTTCTTTTCGCTCCAGCGCAGGTAATAGCCAACGCCTATATATGACGCCGTAAGGATTACCAGAAAAATAACGAGATCGAACATTTTTACTAAATTAATTCGCTTTTATATTTTGCCACTGCGTCCCGCAAAGAATATTTTGCGATTGCCGCCGTTCGTGCACGTTCACCCATCGCCGATAAATTGCCGCGATCTTTATACATTTGCAAAATAGCATCTGTCAGGTCGTCAGTTTTGCCGGGTGCGACATATTTGCCGATTCCTTCTTCATCGATTACCTGCGCCAATTCCGAACCCTGTTCTGTCAGTGCGAGAATAGGTTTTCCGGCGGCCATAATGTTATAAGTGCGGCTCGGCATTGCCGTGCCCCACATGCCGCTTATCAAAGCAATCAATCCTACATCGCATGCGTTAAGAAAGATGGACTGTTCGGTGCGCGGTCGATAATCGAGAATCGTAACATTTGAAAGGGATCGCTCACGAACTTGATCCTCGACCCACTTTTTCTTTACGCCGGCACCGATGAAAAGGAAATGAATCTCCTTGTGATCGAGCAACTGTTCGGCTGAACGAATGATCGTCTCGACATCTGTCGGATGGCCGATATTTCCCGCATACAAAAATACAAATTTATCTGAAATGCCGAGTTCCTTCAAAAGCAAATTACTTTCTCTCGGCGACGGATGGATCGTTTCGAGATCTGCCCAATTTGGGATCGTCACGATCGGAATGTCGAGACCCTCGGTTTTTCGCTTGAAAAGTGCATTCATGTCGCGGCCCATGACGATTATTTTCGAGGCATATTTGTAAACCCACCGATTGAAAAAATTGATAGAGCTGACTGAGACAGAATTTTTCCGCAGCGTGCCGACGGCGATGAGAATTTCCGGATAGCTGTCCTGAACAAGTATCGTGTAGCTCGCTCCGCAAAATAATGCCGCCATCGCGGTCGTGACAGGCATGGTCGGAGGAGCCGTTACGACAAGAATTTGATCTCCTTTGCGAAACCGTTTTAGCGAATTGTAAAACATCGCAACACCGATCGTGAACATATTGATGAGCCGATACAGCATCACGTTCTTGTCTAGCGTTGTTGCGGACGCACGATAAACTTCGACACCGTTGAGGACTTCCTTTTTCGGCGCGGTGAGGCCGCGCGACATATGCTTCGGCTGTCCGCAAAGAACCTTTACGTCGAAATCTTCGGCAAGTCCTTCCGCGATCGAGGTAAGGTAATATCCGGTGGAGATTTCCTCAGGGTAATAAACCTCGGTCAATATCCAGAGCCGTTTTCTTTGTGTTTCGTTTGTTTTGCCAGTCACGAGAAATGCTGTCGTTGGCTGGTATAACCCAACAGGATCTTGCTAACAGTTTGAGAAACATTTTCTGCCAGATATTCGCGCGGCGCCGTCCATGCCGCCGGCTGAGCGATGGCGATCTCAACTGCCCGGAGGATAGATTCGACCTCGCCGCCGGCAAGAATATTGCTGCCGCATTCTAGTGTTTCAGGCCTCTCGGTGACATCGCGAAGCGTCACATTCGGAATGCCGAAGATCGCACATTCTTCCTGCACCGTGCCGCTGTCGGTCAAAACAGCGAGCGAGTTTTTTTCCAGTTTTACAAAATCAAAAAAACGAAGTGCTTTGAGCAGGCGCACCTTTTTCGAATCGGGGCGAATACCATATTGCTCAAGTTTTTCAGCAGTGCGCGGATGAACCGAGACCAGAACATCTTTACCGAATTTCAATGCGACCTCAGAAAGGCCGTTAAAGATACCGGTCAGCCGTTCCTGAATATCGACATTCTCTGCACGGTGTAGAGTCACAAGCAAGTACTCGAAAGGTTTTACCTTGAGGCCATCCATCACTTCGCTCGATTCGATGTTGTCAGCATAATTATCGAGCACCTCTTTGATTGGATTACCGGTGACGAATATGCGGTCACGTTCGATGCCTTCGCGAACGAGATTTTCCTTGCTTCGTTCGGTGTATGGCATCAGGATCGTACTTGAATGGTCGATAATGCGGCGGTTGATCTCTTCAGGAACACGGTCGTCGAAACAGCGGTTACCGGCTTCCATGTGAAACACGGGGATCCGTCGCCTGGATGCGACGATCGCAGAAAGTGCGCTGTTCGTGTCGCCAAGGATCAGCACGCGATCGGGTTTATGAGTTTCGAGCAGATCGTCGCACTTCGTCAGGATCTGTCCGATCTGATCACCAAATGACTTGGATTTTATCCCCAGATGGACATCAGGCGTGCGAACATCGAGGTCCTGGATGAATACATCACTGAGACTCTCGTCATAATTCTGGCCAGTATGCACCGAGATGTGCTCGCAGTGCTGGTCGAGCACTTTCATGACAAGGCTGAGCCTGATTATCTCCGGCCGCGTGCCGAAAATCGTCATTATCTTCATAAACTTTTGCGACGGTTTGGTACGACGTTATTGCGTCATAAACCGATTTATTTCCTGACTCGAATTTTGCAGCAGTATGCGTAATTCCGGAACGGCAAGATTGTTGTCTCTTGACGAATATTCATTTTCTAGAGCCGGTGTAATATCCTGTTGATCGCGCAACTCGGGCAGAACCGGCAAAATAACGTAGTAATCACCGCGTTCGACTGTCCTGAAACATTCTTCTTCCGACACCATTATTTCATGCACTTTTTCGCCTGGGCGAATTCCGCTGTAAACCATCGGCAGTTTTTTGTCGCCCATCAGAGCGAGTGCGACATCCGATATTTTTGCCGAAGCGACTTTCGGGACAAACGTCTCACCGCGGCCTTCGGTTCGGACGGCTTCAAAAACC
>JANMDA010000344.1:0-6208 GCA_031376085.1 Chloracidobacterium sp. | reverse complement strand
AAACGGTTTTGCCAACTCGGCAACTGACGCCTGACCTTTTGCCAGCCGCCCGAGGATTGCTCTTCGAGTAGGATCGGCGAGTGCCGCAAATGTTGCATCGAGCTGTTTTGAGGGCATTTGTTTATAACTGATTAGTTCCATAACTAATAAGTTATATAATGTTAAAATTAATGTCAAGTCCTTTGGCGAAAAAAGATGAAATAATTTCGTCACGTTAAGATGTATAATTTTGTGCTTAGGTTCCAGCCACTTAGGCATTAAGGAATGAAAAAAATAACCTATGTGTTTTTATTGTTTGTGACTTTGACCGGCTGCAAATCTCCTGTATCGGACAGGGTTCAGCTGACTCAATTTCCAATTACAACTAACACGACACCAGAACCGACGTATATGGTTCCTCCAACCGACGAAGAAGAAAAGCTGATTCCATGGAAATCATTGGTTGGAAAGACAACCTACAACTGGAACGGAAAAGAGTTTCTTGTAAGTAGGAGCCGGAGTGAAACGTATCGGATGTTTGACAGCATTTGGCGAGAGGACGTCGCAGAGATGGCGATCTCAGATAAAAAATGTGCCAAGACTTTGAACAGTTACTTTCTTCCGCTATCGGTCGTCGGTGATCTTGTGAGTTTTCAGCACGAGATAGGTTATATGTGCGGAGCGAGCGCATGGTATTCTTGGAGATTTGAAACTAGAAATGTTTTAAGGCCCAACGAACAAGTAGCACTGACAGACTATTTTAGTGATGAGGAGATTTTACGCGCTTTCTTGGCAAATAGCCGTATCTCTGCCGAAATCGAGAAAGCTAAATCCAAAAAACGTTTGGATGTTGATCCATCATCACTTAAGCAGCTGACTTCATTTCTAACGAAATTTGACTACGAAATCTTTGATGCTCAATCCTACTTAGAGGAAGACTACTTATCACGTTTCGCATTTCATCATATTAACAACGATCAAATCTGTGTCCGGGTGACGCTTACTCCAACTTCTCATGCTGGTCAGGCAATCCAGGAATACGTTGAAATATGTTTGCCAATGCCGAAGAGCATAGATGAAGGATTAAGGAATGCCGATTCAGGTCTAGCTGGGTTTTTAATGAAGAATTACACAACCAAAGTCGGAACGAAAACTGTTGTGTTTGAAGGGCGGGATTAAATACTGAATCTTTGTTATGGAATGAATTTGCTATAATTGACCTTTCACGGAGGTTCTGTCTCTATCAATATTGTTCACGGATTTACCCGCGGTCTTAAGCACAATCAACTCAAACGCATCGAGCGGCTCGGCACTCGACGCGTTCCGGCCGACAGCATCATTTCACCCGAATTGGCACGTCAGATGACCGAGATTTCGCATGAGACCGGTCGACAGGTCGGCGTGCTCATCAATCGTAAGGGACAGATAGAATATGTGATAGTCGGCACGGCGAAAGGCATCGAGCTTCCTGATTTTGGCCGCGCCCGCGTATCTGAGGATCGTTTTCGCGGGCTTCGCTGCGTACATACGCATCTGCTAGGCGAAAAGCTGACACAGGACGACCTCACCGACCTCGCCCTGCTGCGGCTCGATCTGATGTCGATAATTCAGGTCGACCGTAAGGATGGGCTGCCGGGAATGGTTTACTCGGCTCATCTTGTTCCGACGACTGCCGAGAGCCTTGAGGCCGAGGCTCAATCGCTGCCATATCAATTTCTCGAACCGAATATTCCTTCTCAGCTCGAAACGGATTTTATTTCGCTCATCGATTCGCTCGAAGACGAAATGGCGCGCATTCGGCTGACTGCTCGTACGCGTCAGACCGGCCGCGACCGTGCGATACTTGTCGGCGTAACAACCGGCGATGCAGAGGAAGCTGCTGAATCGATCGCCGAATTAAAAGAATTGGCAGAATCAGCGGATGTCGTAATTCTCGACACGATCATCCAACGCCGTCCAAAGATCGATCCGAAAACCGTGCTTGGCAAAGGTAAACTCGACGATTTGCTCATTCGCTCGATGCGTCTCGGTGCTGACATTCTTGTCTTCGATGCAGAGCTTAGTCCGACGCAGGTTCGTTCGCTGTCGGATGCGACCGAGCTTAAAGTCATCGACCGACCGCAACTTATTCTCGATATTTTTGCGCAGCGTGCTCAGAGCCGCGAAGGTAAGCTGCAGGTCGAACTTGCTCAGCTCAAATATCTGTTGCCGAGATTGGTCATCGGACAAAACTCGGCATTTTCGCGTCTCGCCGGTGGCATCGGCGGACGCGGGCCTGGTGAAACAAAACTTGAGACCGACCGCCGCCGCGTTCGCGACCGGATCGCACAGCTTGAGAAGCAGGTCGATAATCTTGGACGCCAGCGGCAGGAACGGCGCAAGACACGCGTGCAAAAACATCTGCCGATCATCTCGCTCGTTGGTTACACGAATGCGGGCAAATCGACACTGCTCAATGCACTGACGCAAAGCGAGGTTTACGTCGAAAAGAAAATGTTTGCGACGCTCGATCCGACGTCGCGGCGTCTGCGTCTGCCTTACGATCAGGAAGTCATTATCAACGACACTGTCGGCTTTATCCGTGACCTGCCGGAGGCGTTGGTGTCGGCATTTCGTGCAACGCTTGAGGAGATAGCGGACAGCGATCTGCTTGTTCACGTCGTCGATGCGTCGAACCCTCGCGTTCTACAGCAGATAGCCTCCGTTAGTAAGATCATCGGCGATCTACATTTTAACGAGATACCACAATTGATCGTGTTAAATAAGACAGACTTGCTTGGCCGCGACGTTGTGGAGAACCTGACGAGACAAATAACGCTTGACAGCGGTGCTCAATGCGTGTCAATTTCAGCTATTCGCCGCGAAACGCTGCGGCCGATGGTAGAAACTATCGCCGAAATGCTCGGCGAATCGCGAATGGCAGCCAGACAATAGAATTTTTCAATGAGCAAGCGAATACAAGATCTGAAATCGCCAACGACAAAATGGCGCGAGTCCGCTTCTGCGGCCTTCGCTAAGCCATTTAGGTCGTTATCGCCCGATCAGCGGTTCTGGCTGGGTTTCGCGATTCTGTGCTTGCTGACGACGCTGTTCATAAATAATCCTTTATGGCGTGCCTCGGGTGAACAGGTTTACAAAGAAGGCGATATCATTCGCGAGAGCATTATTTCGCCGTCAGATGTTTACTTTTCAGACACGGATGAAACTGAAAGACTTAAAACCGATGCCAAGAATGCTGTCAAACCGATCTTTCGATACGAATCGAACAAGGCCGACCGAGCCGTACAAACCTTTCTTTCGTCTTGGGAAAAACTTCAGCGGCGCGGCAGCATTGACGCGTCTAATTCCAAACCTGCAAATTCGACAGCCAAAATTGAAACATATTGGACAGGTGCCGGCGGAGTCGAAGTAGGCAAAGTTTTTGCTGCTCGCACTTTCAGCCGTAATGAACTCGAAGCCGTGCAAAGCGCTTTGCGAGAGAGTTCCGAGGGCTATATTTACGACGATGCAGACAGGCAGTATTTTCAAAACGAGGTAACTGTCTTCGACCGCTCGAAACCGAATCTGCAATCGAAAGTTTCGATGCCCGAGAGCAGCTGGATTCCGCTTTCGACCGCTCGGGAAAAACTTAGAACGCGATTGGCCTCTATCAAAAGTCTCTCGCCAAAAGAAGTTGATGCTTTTTACACCGCGACCGAGATCATCGTCGAGCCGAGCATTTCGTACGACAGTGTTGCGACCGACGCAGCTAAGGCAACTGCTGCTGATAACATTCAGCCGAGAGTTGTCTCCCTAAAACGTGGGCAAAAGATCGCCAACGACGGTGATGTTATAACGCCGGATGTGCTTTCAAAGATCGCAGCTATCCGTGATTACAGTTCATCATCGCGGCAACTGAATCGGTTTTTCGGCCTGCTGATATTTATTTCAAGCCTGTTTTGGGCGGCTTGGAAATTTATCCAAAATCGCGGTATTCTTCCACGTCTTGCTCTTTCTGCTGAGAAGACTTTTGCACTGTTCGGCTTTATTGTTGTGGTGCAGACGGCGGTGATGGCGATCTCGTTCAAACTAGCTGATTTTACCGCGATACAGAATGTCAAAGCTCCACTTAACGATCCGATGCTGTGGGCTTTTGCGATACCATTTGCGACATCGAGCCTTTTGATGACCTTGCTGGCCGATAGGCCGACCGCTCTTTTTACCGGATTGTTCACTTCGTTTTTAGCGGGCTTTCTTGCTCCGCGCGGATTTGAATTCGCAATATTTGCGGCATTGACTTCGGCGGTTGCGGTTTACGGCATCGGGCCGTATCGAAGCCGGCAAACCGTGACGATCGCCGGAGCGTTGATCGGTGTCGCGAGTGCAATACTTGCCCTTGCGATGATCTCCTACACACAGCAGCCGTTTATTTTGAACACCATTTTGCTTGCCATCGCCTGCGGACTTGCAAGCGGAATATTAACGGCTGCCGTGACCGCCGTGCTTCTGCCGATCTGCGAAACGTTCTTTGGAATTTTAACAGATGTAAAACTGTTGGAACTATCCAATGCCGATCTGCCTGTGCTTGGCCAGCTTGCGATGCGTGCGCCGGGAACAAATCAGCATTCGCATGCTGTCGGCCAGCTTGCCGAGGAAGCCTGCCGTGTTGTTGGAGGCAACGGCCTCTTGGCTCGTATCGGCGCCTTGTATCACGACATTGGCAAAACTGCTGCACCTGAGCATTTCGTCGAGAATCAACTCGCCAAAAATCCGCACGACACGCTCAAGCCGACGCAGAGTGCGAAGATCATCATCAGCCACGTTACCTACGGCACAAAACTGGCGAAGGAAATGGGCCTGCCGCAGCGGATAATAGATTTCATACCGCAGCATCACGGCACGCGAACGCTGCATTATTTCCTGAAAAGAGCGCAGGACGAAGCCCGTGACGCGAGCGAAATATCAGAAAACGATTTCCGTTATCCAGGGCCAAAACCGCAGTTCAAAGAAGCCGCAATAATGATGATCGCCGATTCGTGCGAAGCAGCTGCACGCTCACTCGCTGAGCCTAATCCAGAAAATATTCGCTTCATCGTTACAAAAATCATCGATGCGATACTTGCCGACGATCAGCTTGGGGAATGTGACTTAACGCTAAGGGAACTGACTCAAATCCGCGAATCAATGATCAAATCTCTTGTCGCGATATATCATTCGCGCGTAGATTATCCGGGCTATGTGCCGCCGACATCAGGACAGTTCAAGATCACACCCGACGAATCTGATGGCGAAGAGCGGCGAGTCAAATACGCCAACCCCGCTGACATTCCTGTGAGCAAAGGCGGCGAGATCGAGGACGAAGCGATAGACAGGTCGCACCAACCGGATAAGGTTGGAGCAAAAGCAGCTGAGTGAGTTTGCAGAAATTGGGGATGTTTCTAAGGAGTAGAAAAATGAGTCTCAAACATTCAAGCATGATATTTCTTGCCATAGTTTCTATGGCGACATTTCTTGCCCTTCCCGCGCGTGCCCAAGAGATACCTGCTGGTGTCAGGTATAAGAAGACCACAGATGAAATTAACCAGAAGGCTAGACAAATACTCGAGGATGCTTTGGCTCAGAAGGCTGATGCTGTGAATATCGAGGCTTTTTCTGATTCAGCAATCGTATGTGGCCCTCTACTTTGGGACGCTCTGAAAGATAGCGCCAGCAACGTACTTCGCGGCGGGAAAACCATGATCCACATAATTCCTGCACGACCGACACCGATTCGAAAAGAAGGCAAGGCTTTCATAAATCCAGATCAAATGAGTGCTTTCTGGAAACTTGTTATTGAGAAAATCAAAGCGAATAGTACCTTCACAGTGCGAAAGGCTGAGTCTGCTGAAATATCGTATTTCTGGGCTACCATTCCATTTGACATCGAGGAACCGTTGCAGATTGCTGACTTAGGCAAATTGAAAGTGCTGGTAAATTTCTCGACCAAGAACGGCAAGCCCAAGATCTTTTGGATGGATATCGTAGGAGATTTGAAGGCTCTACATGGACCGAAAACTTCGGAATAGTGAATGTGTGTTTGTTCTAAATCCTGCCTTTCAGCTTTTCGTAGGTCATTGCGAGAGTTTCCGGGATTGTCCGCGTTTGTCCGATAGCGGTCATGAAATTCACATCGCCAGTCCAACGCGGCAGGACGTGCATGTGAAAATGATCGGCAACACCCGCACCGGCTGATTTTCCGAGATTCATTCCC
>JANMDA010000305.1:0-8448 GCA_031376085.1 Chloracidobacterium sp. | reverse complement strand
GTTTGGACGAATTTTACGAAAATGCTCGTGAATTTATCCCGAAAGATGCTGTGAATCCTTGGCGCGTGGCTGTCGTGGTTGGTGAAGACGTGGTCGAGACGATGCACCGCATCAAGGATTTTAATGCACGTTACGGCCCCGGCGTTGTTTGTGACACCGTCGAGATCAAGGCGTCGTCGCAAGGTGACATCGCCAATGCTGTCGCGTCCTTGCCTGGCGATGTGACGGCATATTTTGAGCTTGTACCCGACGAGAATCTGCCTGACCTCGTCGCGACACTTGCACTCAGGGGCCTGCGGGCAAAAATTCGAACCGGCGGTGTCACGCCTGACGTTTTCCCGACATCGCAAGAGATCATTCGCTTTGTGCGGACTTGTCTCGCGGCAAATGTTCCGTTCAAGGCGACTGCCGGACTGCACCATCCGATCCGATGTTTTAAGCCGCTGACGTATAAAAAAAATTCGGTCAAAGGCACGATGCACGGCTTTCTTAATTTGTTCCTGATGACGGGTTTCGCCCGTGAAGGCTATAAGGTCAACTTTCTCGAAGATGTGATGGAAGAGGAATTTAGCGAGGTTTTTCGTTTCGAAGAGCACGCCGTAAATTGGCGCGACGAATTCAGCCTAAACACCTGGCTACTCGAACGCCTGCGAAAAACCGGCATCCAATCGTTCGGTTCATGCTCATTCGACGAGCCGGTCGCCGATCTGCAAAAACTTGGAATTTTATAGCCACAAAATGCACAAAAATCACAAAAATATTTTATTTGTGCCTTCTGTGCCTTTTGTGGCTAATCGCTTATGACTTACGAAATAAACGAAACACACGACCCGAACCTCAAAAGCTGGGTCGAATCCGCCAACGACCCGAATACGGATTTTCCGATACAGAATTTGCCGTTTTGCCATTTCTTGTGCGGATCTACTGAGGACTATTTAGGTGTCGTTATCGGGGATCAGGTCTTGAGCCTTCGACGAGCTGTGAAGCATGATTTATTGGGGCCAGAGCCGCAGGCTACAGATCCAAATGTACTTTGGGCCAATACGGTGGATGCAGTCATGGGCAGCAACGCCGCAAACCTCTTTCGGAAGCGAGTTTCCAGTCTACTGGATGTCGCAACGACGGAAGATATTCGCAATAAAGTCGCGGAGTGTTTGATACCCCGATCGCGGGTAGAGTTTAGCCGACCGCTTCAGTATATTGGCGACTACACCGACTTCTACTGCTCGATCTATCACGCGACGAATGTTGGCTCGATGTTTCGCCCCGAAAATCCTTTGCTGCCGAATTATAAATATGTGCCGATCGGGTATCACGGGCGGGCTTCGTCGATCGTGATCTCGGGGACGGATATCAAGCGGCCGAAAGGGCAGAACCGTACGGATCAGGAAGCTCCGCCGGTGTTTATCCCGTGCAAGAGTCTCGATTACGAGATGGAGGTCGGGTTTTTTGTCGGGCAAGGCAACGAGCTTGGCACGTCGATACCGATCGGCGAGGCGGAGAAACATATCTTCGGGCTGTGCCTCGTCAACGACTGGTCCGCCCGCGACATACAGGCATGGGAATACCAGCCGCTCGGGCCGTTCCTCGCAAAGATTTTTGCGACTACCATCTCGCCCATTGTCGTCACGATGGAAGCACTCGCGCCATTTCGCACCCCGGCTTTCGAACGCGAAAAAGGCGATCCCGCACCGCTCGATTACCTCGCGGACGACAACAACGGGAAGTTCGGCGGGCTCGACATCAATCTCGAGGTTTACATCCAGACCGAAAAAATGCGCGAGCAAAATATCGAACCGCATCGCCTCAGTCGCTCCAATACAAAAGACCTCTACTGGACCATCGGCCAAATGCTCACGCACCACGCGTCCGGCGGCTGCAACCTCCAAACCGGCGACCTGATCGCCACCGGTACGATCTCAGGCAAAGAGAAATCCGAACGCGGCTCCATGCTCGAATTGAGTTGGCGAGGAACGGAACCTATCGAACTTCCCAACGGCGAAACGCGCCGCTTTCTCGAAGACGGCGACGAAGTCATCATGAAAGGCTACTGCGAACGCGAAGGCTTTCGTCGCATCGGCTTCGGCGAGTGCCGCGGCCGTGTTATACCGGCAGATTAAGAAATTTAGCCGCAGATAAACGCAGATAACGCAGATAAGAGAAACGATTTTTTTATTTTCTGTATTATCCGCGTCATCTGCGTAAATCTGCGGCGAAATATTCTTTCTGTTAAAATTCAATTCGTGAAAGCAGGGCATGGTTTATCTCAATCGTCAGTTCGGCGCGACGTTATCCGCTCGGATAAGGAAAAATTTGAAGACGTTCTCGCAGTCGAAGAACCGCTTGAGATCAGGCTCGGTTTTTCAAAGAATGGAAAATCAGAACATCGTGCGATCTCTATTACAATGCGCACTCCGGGCAGCGACGCCGAACTCGCCGCTGGGTTTCTTTTCACTGAAGGTATTCTTAACAGCCCAGATCAGATCAAGCAGATCAGGCACTGCGGCCTCACCATTGGCAAAGGTAAAGGTGCAATCGACCGAGCTAAAGCCCTGAACTCAAACACCATTCGCGTCGACATCGCAGAAGGCGTTGAAATCGATCTCAAACGCCTCGAACGGCACTTCTACACCACATCGAGCTGCGGCGTTTGCGGCAAAAGTTCGATCGAGGCTCTCCATACAGGCACGCAAAAGATCGACGACCTCGATCACCCAAAAATCGCAACTAGTGTAATTCACGACCTGCCAAAAACTCTGCGGGCATCGCAGGATGTATTCGAGCAAACAGGCGGTCTGCACGCATCCGCACTATTTAATACAAAAGGCGAACTTGAGATCGTTCGTGAAGATGTTGGGCGTCATAATGCGCTCGACAAAGTCATCGGAGCAAAATTCATGGCTGGCGACATGCCTTTGTCGGACAACATTCTGCTCGTCAGCGGACGCGCTAGTTTTGAGCTTGTCCAAAAGGCGTTGATGGCCGGAATTCCAATTCTTGCCGCTGTTGGCGCTCCGTCGAGCCTTGCCGTTGAGCTTGCTGCCGAGTTGGACATGACACTCGTCGGGTTTGTCCGCGACGGGCGGTTTAATATCTATACCGGCGAGTCGAGAATTATATAAAACGATGAGCGAGCATTCCAAAAAAGAATCATGCATAAAAGACCGATCTCCCGAAGATCTCGGCGATCTGCGTGTGACAAAACCGCTAAAGATCGCCGCCGGGATGAAGTCGTTGACCGAGACGATGAGTAATGTCTTCAGCAAAATGGGAGTCGGCGGCGGCACTCGCGGGCTTATCGTGCTTAATCAGCCGGGCGGCATAGATTGCCTGTCGTGTGCGTGGCCCGATCCGGATGAAAAACGCACCATCGCCGAATTTTGCGAGAGCGGAGCAAAGGCACTTGCCGACGAAAATATGAGTTCCAAGGTCGGCGCCGATTTTTTTGCCCGTTACAGCACACGCGAGCTTTCGGAAAAAGACGATTTTTGGATGAGTTCGCAAGGGCGTCTGACCGAGCCGATGGTTCTGCGAAAAGGTGCGACGCATTACGAACCGATCTCGTGGGAAGATGCTTTCGAGTTGATGGCGTCGGAACTGAACGCACTCGATTCGCCGAACGAAGCGATCTTCTACACATCCGGCCGCACATCCAATGAGGCCGCTTTTCTCTACCAGCTTTTTGTGCGTCAGTTCGGCACGAATAATATGCCCGACTGTTCGAATCTGTGTCACGAATCGACCAGCATCGCCCTCAGCGAATCCATCGGCCTCGGCAAGGCAAGCGTGCGAATGTCGGATTTTGACAATACCGATCTCGTCATAGTGATCGGCCAAAATCCGGGAACGAACGCACCTCGAATGATGTCATCGCTTCAGGATGCAAAGCGAGCCGGTGCGAAGATGATCGCCATCAATCCGCTGCCCGAGGCAGGGCTGATGAATTTTGTAAATCCAAACCCGCAGCACTATCCAAATCCGCTAAAATTTCCGATAGCGCTTCTCGGTAATCAGCCGACACCGCTCGCGGACCTATTTCTGCCGCTGCGAATCGGCGGCGACATGGCGGTGATAAAGGGCATTATGAAAGTGATGTTCGAACGTGAACGGGCCGCACCCGGAACCGTTTTCGATCACGCATTTATCGCTGCGAAAACATCCGGTTACGACGAATTGATAGCCAGTTTGGACGCGACCGCGTGGGAAGATATTTTAAGCGAGAGCGGTTTAACGCGAGCTGCGATCACTGAAGCAGCAGAGATGTTTATTAATGCAGAACGCGTCATCACCTGTTGGGCGATGGGAATCACTCAGCATAAAAAAGCGGTGGCGACGATTCAGGATCTGGTCAATCTGCATCTGCTTCGCGGCCAGATCGGTAAACCGGGAGCAGGACTGTGTCCGGTTCGAGGCCATTCGAATGTGCAGGGCGACCGGACGATGGGTATCTGGGAAAAAGTCGTCGAAAAATTCTTTGTTCGGATGGAAAAAGAATTTAATTTTACCGCACCGCGAACAAATGGATTCAGCACTGTCGAGAGCATCACGGCGATGAATGAAGGAAAGGCCAAAATCTTTTTTTCGATGGGCGGTAATTTTTTGAGCGTTACGCCGGATACCGATGTCGTTTTGGCAGGTCTCAAGCAATGCCGACTAACCGTTCAGGTTCTTACGAAACTCAACCGCACCGCTCTTGCAACCGGCGAACAGTCGCTGATATTGCCATGCCTCGGCCGCTCGGAGATCGACGTCCAGGCAGGCGGGGAGCAGTTTGTCACGACCGAAAGCACGATGCTGAATGTGCAGCGTTCGCAGGGAATTTTCAAACCGGCATCCGAACATCTGCGAAGCGAACCATGGATCGTCGCACAGTTAGCCAAAGCGACGCTCGGAGAAAAATCGACCGTTGATTGGGATGCGATGGCTGCCGACTACGACAACATTCGCGAAGCCATATCGCGCGTCGTCGAGGGCTGCGAAAATTACAATGAGAGAGTCCGCACGTCGAACGGCTTTTATTTGCCAAATCCTCCGCACGAGGGCGAGTTCAAAACAGAAAGCGGCAAAGCCCTGTTCAAGACAAGCAAACTCGAAAAGATAATTTTGCAGCCACGCCAACTTATTCTGACGACTATCCGTTCGCATAACCAGTTTAATACAACGATATATGATTTTAGCGATCGCTATCGCGGAATCGAGGGTTCGCGCCGCGTAATTTTTCTCAATCCGTCAGACATCGCCGAACTCGGCCTGAAAACAGGCCAGGTAGTCGATCTGACGAGCCATTTCGAGGATGGTGAGCGGCATGTCAAACGCTTTATCGTAGTCCCATATGAAATACCGAAAAACTGCGCGGCTGCTTATTTTCCTGAAACCAATCCGCTTGTTCCGCTTGGAAGCGTAGCCGAAAAAAGCCAGACGCCGACAACGAAATCGCTGATAATTACAATCCAGCCGACGGACGAACTCGCAGGGAAATTTGACGGCGAATATACGGGAAAAAGCTGATGGATCTCGATGCTTATATATTGATCGGCGGCAGATCGTCTCGGCTCGGTGTGGACAAAGCCTTCGTTAAAATTGAAGGTGAAACACTCGCCGCTAGGTCTGCTCAAACGATCGAAACAGCGCTCTCGCCGAATCGAATAAATTATGTCGCCCGTGATGAGAACCAATTCACAACCGATCTCCTTTTCGCTCTTGGCCATTCGGTCATCTCCGATCTGAAACCGGGTTTCGGTGCATGGAGCGGCATCGAGACGGCACTTACGAGCGCTAAGAGCAAATGGATATTTATTCTGGCGTGCGATCTGCCATTCGTGTCGGTTGAATTGTTGCAGTTGCTCCCCGGTTTTGGGAATGGCGAAACGGACGCCGTTGTGCCACGGCAACCGGATGGAAGGCCGCAGCCGCTCTGCGCTTTTTACCGGACAAAACCGGCGCTTGCCCTTGTTAAAACAATATTCGCTGGTCAAAATTCTCTGCCGCCGGTAAACGCGATCTATGAGAGTCTAAAAACTCGGATCGTTGAGCCTTACGAATACGGTGAACTGCACGATGCAGAAAAATTATTCCTGAATATCAATACTGAGAATGACCTAGCGGCGGCTTTGGCTTAAAATGGTATTTGAATGGATATCGTTCTCGACAAATTTCACGAAGAATGCGGCATTTTTGGCATTTTCGGCCACCCGGAAGCCTCGACGCTGACGCAGCTTGGACTTTTTGCGTTGCAGCATCGCGGACAGGAAGCTTGCGGCATTGTTTCGGCGGATGGCGACGATCTGCATCAATTTCGTGAGGTCGGGCTTGTCGCGGATGTTTTGAATGAGGATGTCCTAAAGAAACTTACCGGTTCGAGCGCGATAGGACACACGCGGTACTCGACTGCCGGTAAAAATACGATTGACGAAGTCCAGCCATTTTCCGTAACTTGCCAGCATGGAAAGATCGCCGTTTGTCATAACGGCAATCTGCCGTTTGCGGGACAAAAGCGGAGCGAACTCGAACAGGCCGGAGCAATATTCTCCTCTACATCTGATACCGAAACCATTCTGCATGGGGTTGCCCGAACAAAAGCAAAAGATGCGCTCGAAGCAATACGTCTGGTGCTAAGGGATACTGAAGGCGCGTTTTCGCTCCTGTTTTTGACGCCAAAAGCCCTGATCGCCGTTCGCGATCCGCGAGGTTTTAGGCCGCTTGTTCTCGGCAAATTCCAGGGAGCATATTGCGTCGCGTCCGAGACGTGTGCGTTTGACCTCATAGACGCAGAATATATACGCGAGATCGAGGCCGGGGAAATGCTTGTTATAGATGAAAACGGTCTTCATGCATCCAAACCGTTTGAAGTGAAACCGGTATCCGTCTGCACATTTGAGCACGTCTATTTTTCACGCCCCGATTCGACCATCTTTGGGAAATCTGTCAATGCCTCGCGTCACAAAATGGGGAAATGCCTCGCCATCGAGCATCCGGCAGACGCCGATCTGGTCGTCCCCGTGCCCGATTCCGGCGTCGCGGCGTCCATCGGCTACGCGAATCAATCGGGCATCAACTTTCGCCAGGCTATCATCCGCAACCACTATGTTGGCCGCACCTTTATCGAGCCTTCACAGTCGATACGTTCCTTTGGTGTCCGTCTCAAGCTCAATCCGATCAAGGATCTAATTAAAGGACGACGGATAGTTCTCGTTGATGATTCGATTGTTCGAGGCACTACGAGCAAAAAGATCGTCCAGATGGTTCGCGAAGCGGGAGCAACCGAGGTCCACATGCGCATCTCATGCCCGCCGACCACGCACTCATGCTACTACGGCGTCGATACGCCCGACCGCGACGATCTCATCGCCGCCAAAATGTCGGTCGAAGATGTGTGTGAATACATTGGTGCCGACAGTCTCGGCTATCTCTCACTAGAAGGCATGCTCGAAGCCATCGGCATCGACCCGGCAACAGCCTGTTCCGCCTGTTGGACCGGCAAATATCCTACGCTTACGGCAAGCGTTGCTGGAGTATAGTTTCCAATATTAAAGAACCTTGGATTACAATTCCGACTTGTGCGTATTTGTTTTATCTCATTCCGCTCACGGCGCTCATCATGCCGAACGATATCGCGACAACGATAATGAGTGCGTAAAGACAAATAAAAACAAGCGTCAGAATACCAATAAAACGCCAAAATGATTTCTGGCTTCCTAAAGCCGCTTCCATCGCAACGTCTCCGCCGCCCTGAAGGAGATCACCAATAGAAGAAGCATATTGATGCAATAAAAATGCAGGAGCGAGGTATATTCCGGCCAACAGGATATATATGATCCCTAGCACCGGCCCAAATCCAAATCCTTGCTCCTTAGACATTGGTATAAAGATCATTATTACCCCAAACAAAACCATCAGACCGGTCATAACAAACGATATAATGGACATGAATCTCACCCAAGGTTTGGTCGCGCGCAAATGCTCGATCATTACGTCTGTAACGGGAATGTTCGACAAACTATCTTTTTGATTATGATATGGACTCAGATTATATTCTTCCATTTTATTTTTCTCCTCTGGGTAAGTTGGGACTGTTTTCTCTGTAGATTTGGTAGCGAAGGGCCATCACGAACCGATTCGCTCGAACTCACTGATCGCAAGGCAAAATCTACATCAAACTGAAAATGCTGTGATCTGAGAATGCTAACAAAAACAATTTTTGATCGCAAGCCGATAACCTCGCACCGCTACTGGGCGAACTGTTCGCTTTGAATTCTCATCTAAGTCATATAGACTCGAAAATCACCATCCCATGTGGTGATTCGCCTTGTGGGGGCGACAGGCTTCGACAGGGGCTTGTATAGATCTTTGAATGCACGTCGGGCTTTAGTATGGTTAGCTCGTTAAAAAAACTGTGCTAAAACAAATGCTAATCAAGAATTAGCTCTTGCAGCTTAGTTTAATTACTAA
>JANMDA010000294.1:0-6122 GCA_031376085.1 Chloracidobacterium sp. | reverse complement strand
TAAAGAAACGGAATTTAAATGTAGATTCAAAGCATGTGGGAAAAAATACAGCAACCAGATCGGCACCCACTGTAGCCGTTTGCTGCGTCCATGAGCTTTGAGCGTTTAAGCCCAAGGCACAGATCAAAATAAACAGGAAAGCTAAAACGATAATCCTCAATTCAATTTCCTCCGAACGAAAGGTGATCTTTGACCATTAGAATAGTCGTTCACCGATCAAAAATCACCTTATCTGATGTAGTTTTATCTGGTTTAGTTTTCCGCGAAACTACTTCGTGATCCGGTAAATCTTTCCTTTCCACACGATCACAACCTGTTCGCCGAGCGATAGATAAGGTGCCAGGTCACGCTCCTTCTCGATCAATTTGAAATAGTCGTCGCTGGCAAATTTTATCGTTACTTCCGTTAACAGAGTTTTATCGGAATAGTCGGAATCGACCCACACATTGTTTTGGTTGATGAAATTCTTGTTCGCAACAAACTGATTTTGCTGAGTGTTGCGGATAATTATCTGCTCCTTTTCATCCTTATCACTGCGTGCAATGATCTGCGTATTCATCTGCATCGAGTTTTGCTGCGTGCTTAACCTGACGGCTCCCGCACCACTCTTTTCTCTTACAGACTTGGCCGCAGGAAGAGCCTCGGCCATTTGTGAACTAACATCAACAGAAGTTCCGTCAACCTGGAACTGACCCGATCTCGGGACGTTAGCCATTGTTCCGTCGGTCGCAAGATACGACGTGTACGGAGTTACGAGACCGTAACGTGTGCCGAGTTCGACCACTTCGTCACGCGTCTCTTTTGTTTCGCCATTACTGCGAATTTGCTCAAGCAACCATCCGACGCGACGACTCGCCCACAAACGCGGCAGAAAATCGTTCTTACCCGAACGCGATGGAAAATCGAGATCGGTGTAGCTGAATGACCGCGATTCCTTGCCGCTTTTTCCAGTTAATCTCAGGGTAATATTGTTCAGGTCGTTCGTATTTTTATAACGCCCGATGATCGTCATCTGCATTCCGCGGAAAAGATCGGTCAGCTTTCGCGGATATGTGTATTCGGTCAGCACCGCTCCCCAATCAAGATCGACATCGGAAAGCACCGGCGAACTTACACGCTGAAAGAAATTAGAGACCTTGATCTCTAGGTCCTCTTTCGGCTGAACGTAATCGGAAATGCCGTCGTTCTCAGAACCGAGGCGGTCAAGCAGTGTCGTGTTCACGTCATAACCAAAACCGAATGGAAAAATGCGGACATCCACTTTCTTTTCGGATTTGAGATTTGAAATTATCCGTTCGACGTTTTGCTCACCAACGGTTGGGTTGCCGTCGGTCATAAAAACCAGCATCTTTGGACGGTCGCTCTTTTCAAACTGTTTTAGTGAAGCAATGAGCGAATCGTTGATATTCGTGCCGCCGGTCGGTTGTAATTTGCTAATAAATTCCTCGCCGCGTTTTTTACCATCGGCGTTTGCCGTGATAAGTCCGCGTTCCATCAGATGCTCTTCACCGGCAAAATTTATGATGTTAAACCTGTCGCCGTCACGCAGCGTTTTTACGCCAAACAACAAAGCCTTTTTTGCCTTATCGATCTTACCTTCCTCTGCCATCGAACCCGAGGTGTCAAGCACAAAAACGATGTCCTTATTCACCAATTCCCTTTCCGAAACATCGTCTTTCGGCGAAAGCATCAGCAAAAAATAACCGTCTTTTCCGGGCTCACGATAAGTCACAAGCGACATTCCAAAATCATTGTTTGAAAGGCCGTAAAACAACTGAAAGTCTGTGTCATTACTCTTTGTCTCGAACGAAACGCGGGCCGCAGTCTCGCCTTTCATCTTGGTGTCGATCTGGTGTGTCGGTGAATAAATGTTTCTAAGAGCTTCGCGTCCTACGATCTCGATAGTCCCTGAAATAGTACCGAACTGCTGTGGATTTCCCCGTCTAATGCCGCCTGAGGGACGATCTTCAAACGGCACCGGCCTTGGCTGCGCCCAAACATTGCGGCCCGTTCCCAACGGATAGCGATACGCAACCGTGCCTGATGCGGCTTTTAATACTTCGGTGTAAGTTAATTCCAACTTCTTGTCGGAATTTGGCGGTATGGGAAATATAGATGCTTGAAACAAATCTTTTCCGGCGTATTCAAGCAGGCCAGGATCCTTCTGCCGGCGAACTATCTCGTCGTATATCCTCCGAGCTTCTTCCTTAGATCGAACTTCGCCGACAAGCTTTTTGCCGTTTTCCCATATGGCAAATTCCACGATCGAAGCTGTCTCAGGTATCGGAAAAAAGTATGTGCCTTCGAGCGTAAACTGCGTATCGTTGCGAAAGACCTGCTCGACATGCGTCGTAGCTACCTGCCCATTGATCTTTGTATCGAGCCGGATCGACTTGACCGGGAGGGCATTGGGTAAAGGCTGCGGTCTGGGAATCGGTCTCGGACACGGCCGGACATCGCAGATTATCGGAATAATTACGCCCTGAGCGGACGCAGAAAGTGAAAAAATGAATACGGCAAATACAATACAAAAAGATACGGCAATGGCTCTAAACGTCATGGTTTTCTCCTTACATGTGATCGGCGTGCGCTTTTGCTAACGCTTGTTTGACGTTTAAAGGAACGGAGCAGGTTGCTTTCGCTTGCAAAAAATTAGCCACGAATACCTGAATTAGATTTACATCCCTATTCGTGCCATTTGTGTAATTCGTGGCTAAAGCTCTTAATTCTCCGGTTGCGGGTCGTCTTTCTCGGCATCGACATCTTTTTGCAATGAATCGTCAATGTCCTTCTCCGCTCTGGCCCGGAGTTTTTCGACCATTTGTTCGGCCTTTAGAAGGCTGGCATCAATATTTGTGTGTGACGTTTGAACTTGGGTTAGTAAAGATTGCAAATTTGTTCTTTCAGCTGTGAGGCTTTTTCGCCGGTTATCGCGAACCTCTTCGGGCCTCATTGAACCCGCCATCTGCAGAGTTCGCTCTATGACCTCAGGACGAATATCGTATTCGATCTGCTCAAGCCGCATTTTGATTGTGTTTTCCTTTTCGATCATGTCGAAAAGCTGTTTTCGCAAACTGTCGGCACGCTGTTCAGCACGCGTGAGAATGTCAAGGTTCATCAGGACGCGCTTTTGGCGATCGTCGTAACTACTGCCTTGTGACGCCTCAAGTTTTCTTAACCTTTCGTTCAACTCTTTGATGCGTGCGGCATTCGTTGTTGGCGTCTTGGCAGGTGCTTTTTCTACCGGAGCAGGTTCGGGTTCAGTAAAATCACCGGCCTGACTAATTATTTCGGCTCCTGTAATAACCGGCGGAGTGGCAAGCGGTTTTGGTTTACTGCGCCTATTTTGTGCGGTCAGCGAAGAAGCAAATGTGCATATAAACACTACTAAAAATACTGCTTTGACTTTCTTATATCTCATATTTCAAATCTCAAATATTACTTGGCTTTCTTCTTGTCCGGTATAAAATCACCGCGAACAAGCTCGACCGCATTTTTTGCCAATCCGACGAAAGGAATCGCGTCTATTCCGGAATTCAATAGGCCTTTAACAACGCCCTTTTTCTTAATATCGTTGCCGACCAGAGCAATTACTACTGCTGTGCCGCCAAAAGGAATAGTTTTCGCAATACGCTTTGCGACTTGCCAACCGCCTGCGTGAACGAGCTTACGTTTGATCTCAGATTTTCTGTCGGCCATCGTGCATCCATTATACTTGCTTTAATTCGATGACAACAGCATACTTTTCTTTGCACGGAATCTGTATCATAAAGTTTCATTTTCAACCTCTGGATGTCGCTTGAGATTGCAAAACTATCGAAGAGCCACGGGAACAATTGGGTTCTCCGTGATGTCGATCTGCGTGCCAGCGAAGGCCGCGTCTTCGGCATCTGCGGCGGCACCGCGTCGGGCAAATCAACGCTGCTGAGCGCCATTGCCGGCCACATTAAACCCAACGGCGGCACGATAATCCTCGACGATCAGGACATTACCAAAATGTCTGTAAAACACCGCGACACCTCACTTTTCACCGCTCGCGAAACGCCGGGATTGATGGGCCTCATCGGTTTCGGAACGCAAAAAGAATCAAGCGGCGAGCGTCAGATACAAGCACTCGAAGACGCTCTCGCAAACGCGGGCCGTGTGCTTTTACTGGATGATCCTTTCACTCAGGTGGACAAGTATCTCCGGCAGGAATGCTTTGCAAAGGTTCGGCGGGCGGCTCGAAGCCGCGAAAAGATAATCATTTTTGCGTCGAGCGATTTTGGGCAGATCGCCGCTGTTGCGGATGACGCTGCTATCCTTTCCGGCGGCAGTATTATTGAGGCCGGAACACCGCAGGAACTCTACGAGAATCCCGAGATGATCGATACCGCACGCATCACGGGCGACAATAACCTGTTTGAGGTCCGGCGGCTCACTTCATCGGACGCCGGGCTGCCGGAGTTTCATACCATCGATGGCGGACATCGCATCTTCGCTCACCTTAGTGAAAAAAACCGCCTTGGCCCGATCAACCGCAACGTAATGCTCGCGATCCGCCCCGAGCAGATCTCGATGTCCATCGGAAAGTCGTTTCCAGAAGACAATCTTCTTCGAGGTGTAGTCACGGAGATCAAATTCCGCGGGGCAACTACTCTCGTCGAATTCGACGCCGCCGGATTAAAGCTCCACACACGCGTATTCAGAACCGTCGGCCTCCACACCGGCGACGAATGCATGCTCGGCCTGCCGCCTCATCGAATACTCATCCTAAAAGACTAAAAGTGTTTCGGATTCCCGATCCTCTGCCGTTCCCTGTCCCACGCTGTCCCACAGTGGCCCTGGGACACGCAACTTACCATTTTAATTGGAGTTACGACGTTTTTTGGCCTCTGTCCCACGTTTTTTGAAAAAAAGTAAGACATTGTAAGACAAAATCTATAAATCTTGTGGTGACAAAGGTTAACTCAATTTCAAAATTCGAAACATAGCAATCTTCGCTGGGACACCTCACTGTTCACTATTCCCTATTTTTAGTTGTCAAAGATCTATTAAATGTTCCTGTGATGGTAACATAATTTTCATATTTAGTCAATAATTTTATTGGTGCAACAGTTGATTCAGCCGTCGAAGACGGTGAAATATTTGTAGCCCATATCGCAAAATATGGGTAAGGATAAGCGGTATATCAGAACCGTCGGAGACAGTGAAGCCTCGTGAACGAGGCTCGGATTCGGTCGCCAACGGCGACAAACATTAAAGCCTAGGGTGAGCGAACGGAGTTCGTGTAACCCTAGGTTAAGTTTGAGTGTAAATTCCGACGCTGAAGGTGTCGAACAATAACGCGACTGTGTTCGTCCCCGCCGTGACTGTCTCACAAATCGCGTTTAAGCCAGTATATATATGGATTTGGTGAGAATTTCGGGCGGAAACGCGACTATTAAGGAGCGTGCCGTCAACTAAGAGGCCTTTTCTGCCGAACGCACGCTCGTTCACACTCGCGTTTCCGCCCGTAGCGAGAATTACTCTTGTAAAAGCGTTGGCTGGTCGTCTTTCTTGGCTTTTTGGGCTTTCTTGGTGACTTCTTCGACAAGCGGAAGGTTCATTCTCGCTCCGTCGAGGATTTCCTGAACCGTCACGATCTGCAAACGGTCAAACGGCTGGAACATTTCGGGCTGGAATTTGCCTGCTTCTTTTGCTTCTTGGATCATCGGCTTTGTCGGTTCGTGGCGTGTTATGAGTATTGCGCAAGCCGCGCCTTCGCGTTCGGCGTCACCGTGTAATTGAGCAACTTCTTTTCTACCGATGTTGCCCGACTTAACCGAGATAATGACAGGCAAAACTTCTTCTTTGGACTTGCGAGTGTAGGCAATGCCGTCGATGCCCTTGTCCGCGCCTTTCTTTTCGTTAATAACGGCTCGGTTGTCAGAGTAAGTAAGCACCGCCCACTTTTCAAACTCTTTGCGAACGCGGTCGTCTTTCTTGTGAATCAACGCATCGACCGATTCCATATCTTTCGGAACGCCATGCAGTTCGACATTATCTATCGCCTCTTGTCCGCCGTGATCTTTCAGGCGTTTGAGAATAAGCGCGACGCTTTGATAGGTAATGTCGATGCCGATCCATTGACGCTTCAATCG